>DASVFC010000156.1:0-8144 GCA_036380235.1 Vicinamibacterales bacterium | reverse complement strand
TCATCTCTCCGGATTCAAGGACCAGCCGGCGTGGTTGACGATCGGCCAGGTGCTCGACATCGATGCGGCCGAGATCGCGGCGGGTGCCACGTCCGGCGCGACCGCGCGCGCGGCGGCCGGACGCACGGTCCTTGCGCCCGGCGGCCAGCGCCACGATCTCGCGGCGGGCAGTTCGGCGCTCGAGCTGGGAGAGCAGGGGTTTTACGAGATTCGCGGCTCGGGACGAGACGCGGGACCGGTGATTGTTGCGGCCAGCAACGTCAGCATCGCCGAATCCGACCTGACGCGCATGGACCCGAAGGAGCTTGTTGCCGCTGTGACCGGCGGCGATCCAACCGGCTCAACTACGGGCGGCGACGTCTTACCGGATGAGGCCCAGGAACTGGCACAACGGGTCTGGTGGTATCTGCTGTTCGCAGGTATCCTGCTTTTAATCGCCGAAACCGCGCTGGCCCATCGTTACACCCGGGCGGCACGGTAAGGAACACGCGTTCCCTGGTACCACTGGAACGCTCGGAACGCCTGGAACCAGGAGAAGTGCCACATGGGTGATTCCCGCGCGCAGTTGCTTGACGTCGTTCGCCAGGTTCGCCGGCGCTGGCGCATCAAGCTCGCGCTTCGCGGTGCCGTCGGCTTCCTGTTGGCAGGCCTCGTCTCGATCCTGGCGATCGCCTACGCGCTCGAAGCGCTGAAGTTCACGCCCACCGCGATCTTCTGGTTCCGCATCCTCACCGCGCTCGTGTTCGTCGCCGCGGGCGCGTGGTTCTTCGCGCGGCCGCTGTCGCGCAAGGTCACCGACGAACAGGTGGCCCTCTATCTCGAAGAGCACGAACCAACGCTGGACTCGACGATCCTCAGCGCGATGGAAGTGGCGGAGCGGCCGGGTGACTGGTCGCCGGAGCTGATCAATCGACTCGTTGAGAATGCCATCGATCGCGTCCACGAAATCCAGGACGGCCAGCGCGTCGAGCGCGAACCGATGCGCCGCTACGCGTGGGTCGTCGGCGCGGTTGCGGTGGGTGCCATTGCGCTGTTCATGTATGGGCCGTCGTATCTGCGTCACGCGGTATCGGCGATCTTCGTGGTCTCGCGCGACGTGGAAGCCGCCGCACCGTATCGCATCGACGTCAAGCCGGGCAACGCCACGGTGGCCAAGGGCGCGGATCAGATGATCAGCGCCACGCTCTCGGGCTTTGATGCCGCGGACGCCGCAATCCTGATCAAGAAGGGCTCAGAGTCGTCTTTCGAACGCGTGCCGATGGTCAAACACGAGAACGGCTCCTACGAAGGCATGCTGTTCGACCTCGCCGAGCCGATGGACTACATGATCGAGGCCGCCGGTGTTCGCTCCCCGGTTCACAAGCTCAACGTCGTCGAGCTCCCGTACGCGAAGAAAATCGATCTCGAATATACCTACCCTGCCTACACCGGCCTCGAACCGCGCAAGATCGAAGACGGCGGCGACATCGCGGTGCTCGGCGGCACCGACGTCAAGCTCACGATCACGCCGACAATGCCGACCACTGGCGGCCGCGTGGTGTTGGGCGAGAACGAAAGCGTGCCGCTCGCGGTGAACCCCGATGGCACCCTGGCGGCGAATTTCACCGCAAAGAAAGACGGCTTCTATCGCGTCGAGATGGATGCGCCGAATGGCGAGCGCCTCGCCGCGTCACCGCAATACACCATCGATCTGCTCGAAGATCTCGCGCCCACGGTCAAGCTGTCGAAGCCGGGCAGGGATACGGACGTCACGCCGGTCGAGGAATTCTTCGTTGAGGCGCAGGCCGACGATGACTATGCGGTGAAGAACCTGCAGCTGGTTTACTCGGTCAACGGCGGCCAGGAGAAGACGATCTCGTTGTTCAACGGGTCGCGCGCCGCCAGTGAAGTGACCGCAGGCCACACGTTCTACATGGAGGAGCTCGGCGTCAAGGCGGGCGACTCGGTGTCGTATTACGCGAAGGCGACGGATAACGACGGTGTCACCGGCGCGAAGCAGTCCACGAGCGACATTTATTTCCTGCGCATCCGTCCGTTCGACAAGAACTTCAAGCCGGCC
Source organism: Vicinamibacterales bacterium (assembly GCA_036380235.1). Classification (GTDB taxonomy): domain Bacteria; phylum Acidobacteriota; class Vicinamibacteria; order Vicinamibacterales; family UBA2999; genus 12-FULL-67-14b. The sequence continues at coordinate 6,085 of DASVFC010000156.1, read as the reverse complement.
ACGTCGATGTCGGGCGGCGGTGGCGGTGGCGGCGGCGCCGGCCAGGAAGTCGGAGCGTTGTCGCAACAGCAGCGCCAGATTATTTCCGGCACTTTCAACCTGCAGCGCGATCGCAAGAAGCTGACGGCGCAGAAGTTTCGCGAGAACGCCGTGGTGTTGACGTTGGCGCAAAGCAAGCTGCGCACCCAGGTGAACGGCCTGGTTGAGCGCATGAACAGCCGGCTGACGGTGTCGGATCCGTCGTTCAAGAAGATCGCCGAGTTGCTGCCGAAAGCGGCCGAGCAGATGGCGGAAGCCGAGAAGAAGCTGCAGGCGCAAAGTCCCGATGGCGCCCTGCCGCCGGAGAACGCGGCCCTCCAGTTCCTGCAACAGGCCGAAGAAGAATTCGAGATGCAGGTGCAGATGAACCGCCAGGCCGGCGGCGGTGGTGGCGGCGGCGGTGCGGGATCGATCGCGGAGGATCTCGCCGACTTGTTCAAGATGGAAATGGACAAGATGGCGAATCAGTACGAGACCAATTCACAGGCCTCGACGCAGCAGCAGGATCAGCAGATCGACGAGCTCGCCGAGAAGTTGAAGGAGCTGGCGCGTCGGCAGGAGCAGGAGATCGAGCGCCAGCGCCGCCTTGCCGCGGGCCAGTCGGTGTCGTCGAGCGGCGGCGATCTGCAGCGCGCGCTGGCGGAACAGGCGGAAGAAGCGGCGAGACAGCTCGAACGGCTGTCGCGCGATCAGAATCGCCAGGACCTCGCCGATACCGCGCGTCAGCTGCGCAACGCTGCCGACGCGATGCGCCGCGCCGCCGCGAAGGGGGATCCCTCGGCGGCCGGACAGGCTGCCGCCGCGGCCGACCGGCTGCGTGAGGCGCAGCGACAACTGACGAGAAACCAGACCGCGCGCGGCGAGCGTGATGTGCGCGATGCGCAGCGACAGGCCGCCGAGATTGCGGACGAGCAACAGGATATCTCCGCCGATGCGCGCGGCCTGCCGGCCACCGGTCCCGATCGCCTGCAGCAGGCGCAGATGCTCGGCCAGCGCAAGGACGCGCTCGAGAATAAAGTGGCGCAGCTCGAGAAACAGCTCGATCGCATGGTCGGCGAACAGACCCGCGACTCCCGCGATACCGCGCGCCGGCTCGGTGAAGCGGCAGCCGGTATCCGCGACAACAAGCTGAAGGAAAAGATCCGCTACTCGAAGAGCCTGCTTGGATCGGGCGCGCCGGAACAATACGCGCGGAACTTCGAAGAGGAAATCGGCGCCAACATCGACCAACTCCGGAAGAAGCTCGATGAAGCCGCGAACGCGGTTGGCCAGACGGCGCGCGATCGCAGCGGCGATGCGGTGGACAAGGCGAGAGATCTTGCCCGCGGCGTGGATTCAATGGGCCGCCGCATGCAGGAACGCGCGCAGCAGCGCGCACAGGGACAGCAAGGTCAACAAGGCCAACAAGGCCAACGAGGCCAACAAGGCCAGCAGGGCCAACGAGGCCAACAAGGCCAGCAGGGCCAGCAGGGCCAACAAGGCCAACAAGGCCAACAAGGCCAGCAGGGTCAAAGCGGCCAGGGCGGGCAGGAAGGTCAGCAGGGCGGGCGCGGCGGACAAAACGACGGCCAGCGCACGCAAGGTGGACGCGACGGCGATGGCGACACCGCCGGTGGATGGCGCGACGGCACCTGGGGCGGTTACGGCGATCGGCGCCCCGACGGGGGCTGGTTCAGCCCCGACGACATCCGCCAGTTCCGCGGCGAGGCTCGCCGTTGGACGCAGGAAGGCCAGGCCCTGCGCAACCTGATGCGCGAACAGAATCTCGATCCGAAGGAGCTCGACGAGATCATGCGCCGCCTGCGCGAGCTCGATTCCGAACGCGTCTACCAGGACGTCGAGGAACTGGCGCGGTTGCAGACCTTTGTCGCTGAAGGCTTGAAGCGATTCGAGTACGCGCTGCGCCGCAAGGTGGGCGACGAAGCGGATCGCGCGCTGGTCAGCGGCAACGAGGAAGTGCCGGCGGAATTCAAGTCGCTGGTCGAGGAATACTATCGGTCCCTGTCGAAGGGCCAGGCTCGTCCGCGCCAGCAATGACCTCTCGACAAGCTGGCGGTCATCCCGCGAGAAGACGAGGGATGACCCGATTCGTTTCCGCCGTTGTCATTGCCGTCTTGATGGCGGCGTCGCTGGCGGAAGCGCAAAGGGGCTGGCGCGGTGGACGCGGCGGCTGGGGTGGCGAGGTTGGCGCGCCGCCGAAATTTCCCAACGTCAGCGATTTCGACGGCTCGTGGCATTTCTGCCGGCTGATGTACCGCAGCGTGCGCAGTCAGCAGCGCGGGCTTGGCTGGGGCACGGACTATCCATACGCCGACATCAATTTTTCAACGCGCTTGTCGGAGCTTACCAAGACCCAGGTCGGCATGCTGGACGGCGAGCCGAATCATCTCGTGGTGCGGCCGACCGATCCCGAACTATTTCAATGTCCCTTCGTGATGGCGTCGGATCCCGGCAGCGCCGGGTTTTCCGCGGAGGACGCGGCCGGCCTTCGTGATTACCTGTTGAAGGGCGGCTTCCTGTGGGTCGACGACTTCTGGGGGCCGTGGGCGTGGGACGCGTTCGTCGATGAGATCGGCAAGGCACTGCCGCCGGGCGAATTCCCGGTGAAGGAAATCGGTCCCGATCATGCGATCTATCGCACGCTGTTTCCGATCGCGGAGATACCGCAGGTGCCGTCGATGCAGTTCTGGCGCATGACCGGCGGCGCCACCTCGGAGATGGACGAGTACAGCGCCAAGGCGCACATGGCGGCGATCATGGACAAGCAGGGCCGCATCATGGTGCTGATGACGCACAACACCGACATCGCCGACTCGTGGGAGCGCGAGGCCGACGATCCGCAGTTCTTCTTTCACTTCTCGCCCAACGGCTATGCCGTCGGCCTGAACTCCGTGCTCTACGCGATGACCCACTGACATGACGCGCACGAGGAAGATCGCGCTGGTCGTGCTGCTGCTGGTGACGACGGCCGTGGCCGCATCGGCACAGTGGGAACGCTATCGAGGCTGGGGCGGCCGCAACCGTTTTCCGCCGCGCTACCCGACCGCGGCGAGTTTCGACGGCGGCTTCAACTTTTGCCGGCTGATGTACACCAGCGATCGCCGCGAAGACGGCGGTTCCGGATGGTCGACGGATTACTGGGACGCCGACATCAATTTCACGACGCGCCTGGCCGAGCTCACGAAGACCACGGTCAGCCGCCGGCCCGACGGCGATCCCAATCACCTGACGGTGCGCATCGAAGATCCGCTGCTGTTCAATTGCCCGTTCCTGAGCGCGACCGATGTCGGCACCGCGTATTTCACCGACAGCGATGCCGCGACGCTGCGCGCCTATCTCGAGAAGGGCGGCTTCCTGTGGGTCGACGATTTCTGGGGGCCGCACGCCTGGGACAACTGGGTCGGCAACATCAGCAAGGTGCTGCCGCCGTCGCAGTACCCGATCAAGGACCTCGACCCGTCGCACCCGATCTATCGCACACTGTTCGAGTTCAGCGAACTGCCGCAGATCCCCTCGATTAGCTTCTGGCGGCGCTACAACGGTGAGACGTCGGAGCGGTTCGAGCTCAGCGCGCAGCCGAATTTTCGCGGCATTGCCGACGCAAACGGGCGGCTGATGGTGGTGATGACGCACAACACCGACATTTCTGACGCCTGGGAGCGCGAAGCGGAGGACCCGCAGTTCTTCCTCAACTTTTCACCACAGGGCTATGCGGTGGGACTCGACGTCGTGATCTACGGGATGACGCACTGAAGCCCGGGAGCCGGGAGCCGGGAACCGGGAGCCGGATTCAATGGCGCACGCCTGGGTCCCCGTTCCCGGCTCCCGGAAATGCTTTCATCTCCAGCAGTTCCACCATCGACTGACAGCGCGCGATTGCGCCGTCGCGCTCGAGCAGCGCCAGCTTTTCGATCGGCTCGAATTCGAGGTATTGCGCCAGCGCGTTGATCAGGTCTTCGTCGGGCATGGCCGGCGGCAGGTGCTTCTCGAGGCCGTTGGTCAGCAGCGGTTGCAGGACCGCTTCGAGCCGCTTGCGCTCCTTGCGCAACTGATCGCGCTGGTTCGCCATTACGGTTTCATCCAATGGGGTAATCACGGCGCTGCGATACAGGCGGCCCGCGGCCGGCTCTTCCTCGGCGTCGATGCGAAATTTCTCCACGCCCCGCAGCACCACGTTGTAGCGTCCGTCCTCGAGCCGCTCGGCATGCGTGATTAAACCGGAGCAGCCGGTGCGATAGGTCGGCGGGTTGCCATCGTAGTGATCCTCGTAGCCGGGTTGGAGCAGCACCATCCCGATCATGCGATCGCCGTTCAGCGCCTCGGCGAACATCTGCCGGTAGCGCGGTTCGAAGATGTGCAGCGGCAGGAACACGTTGGGAAACAACACCACCGACGGCAGGGGGAAGATGGGGATGGAGAATGGCAACATGGGATTGCAGATGTTAGATGTCAGATTGCAGGTTTATTTAAGGATTTAATCATCAATTAAATCTGCAATCTTCAATCTCACATCTGACATCAGTGGATTGTCTTCGTCTTCTTGTCCATGTAGTCCATCAGGACGTACTGGCCAAGGGTGTAGGGGGTCGTGAAGTAGGCCTTGCCGCGGCACATCGCGGCGACGCGGCGCACGAAGGCGACGAGATCGTAGTCGCGCGCGAGCATGAAGGTGTTGATCATGATGCCGGCCTTGGCGCACGCCGACACCTCCGATAGCGTTTCGCCGATCACGATCGGATCGAGGCCGAAAGGGTTCTTATAGATGCGGCCATCGGGCTGCGTCAGTGCCGACGGCTTGCCGTCGGTGATCATCACGATCTGGCGCATGTCCTTGCGCTGCCGCTCGAGAATGCGCCGCGCCACGCGCAACCCTTCGCGGGTGTTGGTGTAATACGGCCCGACGCGGACGCGGCCAAGCTCGCGCAGCGGGATTTCCTCGGCGCTGTCGTGAAACAGCACCGCGTGCAGCGTGTCGCCGGGGTACTGCGTGCGAATCAGGTGCGACAGGGCCATCGCCACGCGCTTGGCTGGCGTGAAGCGATCCTCGCCGTAGAGGATCATGCTGTGGCTGCAGTCGAGCATCAGCACCGTGGCGCACGAGCTTTGATACTCACCCTGCGCCACCATCAGGTCGGAATATTCGATGTCGATTCCCGTCGGCCCGTTGCCCGGTTGGCCTGCCGGGCTGTCCATCTGCCGCTTGACGGCATTCAGGATGGTTTCGGTGACGTCGAGGTTCATCGTGTCGCCGAACTCGTATGGTTTAGGCGCGCCGCTGGTCTCGATGCCGGTCGACAAATCGCGCGTGTCGTGGCGTCCCGCGCTGCTGTGCCCCGCCGAGCCGAGCAGATCGCGCAGGGCGCGGTAGCCGAGGAAATCCAGCGCCTTGTCGGTGACCTCGAACTTGACGTCGGCGGGTTCTCCCATGCCGCCGCCGCCGCCCATGGCCCGGCGCGCCTTCTCCGGCTCCAGATCCGGCGGCGTGGTGATGTAGCCCGACTCCTTCATGCGCTCGATGATCTGCTGGATCAGCTGCTCGAGCTGATCGCGCATCTGCTGCTCGCTGCCTTCGGCCTGGTCGCCGAACATCTTCTCGAGCAGATCGTCCGGCAGCACACCGCCGTTGAACAGCGCCTCGAGAATGGCGTCGTGCAGCGCCTGCATCGTGCGATCGCTGTCGTCCGAGGTATCGCGCGGATTGCCGAACCCGCTCGACATCAGCAGGTCCGACAATTTCGACATCAGCTCGTCCATGTCGAGCTCGTCGAGCAGGTTGGGAACGTACTTGGTGTATTTGTATTTCACAGCAATCAGCAATCAGCAATCTGCAATCTGCAATTAGTCCGTCAGTTGTAATACTTCTTCTTGCGCGGCCCCGGCGCCTGTTCTTCCTCGTCATCCTGCTCGAGCAACGAGGTGCGTGTTTGTTGCGGCTGCGGCCGGCGGATGCCTTCGCTGCCGTGATACCCGCGCGCGTCGCTGCGGCTAATCTTCTTCTGTGAATACAGGCCTTCGAGCGCAAAGTCGATGCCTGACGCAAGCAGCG
>DASVFC010000155.1:0-3011 GCA_036380235.1 Vicinamibacterales bacterium | reverse complement strand
GGGCGCTCGAGCGCGGCGTGCAGGTTCGGGTACCACCCGTCCCAGAAGTCGACGATGCTCAGCACCGCCTGCAGGAGGGTTTGATCCTGGTTGTCGCCGCCCGGAGTGCCGATGCCCATCATCGGCACGTCGCCCTTGAATACCAGGCTTGGCGTCAGCGTGTAGCGAGGCCTTGCCCGCGGCCGGATCTGGTTGGCGTGATTCTTATCCAGCCAGAATTGCTCGCCGCGCACGCTCATGCCGATGCCGGTGTCGCCGAGAATCACCGCGCCCGGCACCCAGCCGCCGCTGGGCGTGACATCGAAGATGTTGCCGTCCTTGTCGATCACCGCCATGTGCGTGGTGTCTTTGACGATGCCGGATGAGTCATCGCCACTGTCGGTGCGCGCGGTGCTGGCGTTGGCGACGTTTGCCTTCCAGAACGTCCATTGCTTCACCTTCGAGTCGTACTTCAGGGGATCGCCGGCGATGAAGGTGGTCGACGCGCGCGCGGGATCGATCAGGGCAGCGCGCTCTTTCGCATAGGCCTTCGACAGCAGACCCTCGGCCGGGACCTGCACGAACGAAGGATCGGCGTAGTAGCTGTCGCGATCGGCATACGCCAGCTTCAACGCTTCGGTCACCGTGTGCAGATAATCCGCGCTGGCATATCCCATCTTCTGCAGGTCGAAGTTCTCGAGAATGTTGAGCGCCTGCAGGAGCACCGGGCCCTGGCTGCCGAAGCCGTGCTTGTAAACGGTGTAACCGCGGTAGGTTGTCTTCGCGGGCTCTTCAATGCGTGCGTAATACTCGGAGAAGTCGCTGAGATCGAACGGCGCGCCATGCTTTTGCAGGAATGCGACCATCTCCTTCGCGATATCGCCCTTGTAGAAACGATCGCGCGCCGCGACGATGCCGGTGGCGCGGCCGCGCCCTTTGGCAGCACGCTCGGCGTCGACCATCTTCTTCAACGTCCGCGCCAGCGACGGCAGCTTGATCGTTTCGCCGGGGAGATATTGCGAGCCGTCGGCCTTGTGCCAATAGGCTTTGTTACCCGGCCATTGCTCGAACAGCTTCTGTTGCGACCGGATCGATCGCGCCGTGCTGGCGCGCATCGGGAAGCCGTTCTCGGCATAGGCGATGCCGGGCGCGGCGACCTCCGCAAAGGTCATCGTGCCCCACTTCTCGAGCACGGTCAGCGCCGCATGGAGCGCGCCCGGAACCACGGCCGGGTCGAGTCCCTCACCTTGGAGATCCTTCTTCCGGGATAAATACCAGTCGACGTCCACCGCCTTCGGCGCCCAGCCCTGGCCGACGACAGAGGTAACCTTGCCTTCTTTTTTCGGGTAGACCAGCACGAGGGCCTCGCCGCCGAGGCTGTAGAGATCCTGTTCGAGCACGCCGCCGGCGATTAGCGACGCAACCCCCGCGTCGAACGCGTTGCCGCCTTTGAGAAGAATGGAGAACGCCGCTGCGGTGGTGAGCGGATGACCGGTGGAAACCCCGGCGGTCGGGCCGATGACCGCCGGGCGCAGTGCTGATCCTGCCGGCTGCCGATCCTGCATCGGCACCTGCGCGGCACCCACGCCGCTGAACATCAAGACGATCGTGGACGCCGCAAGCAGGCTATACCGCATGGCTATTTCTCGATGGTCGCTTTCTTGATGTAGTCGAGCTTCGGGAATTCCTTGTTCAGGTAAGTATTGCCTTCCGCCTGGATGCGTCCCTGTTCGGGTCCTTTACCGCGCGGTGCGCCCTCACCGTAGCCGGTGAAGATCTTGTTCACCACGTCCTGGCCTTCAATGACGCGGCCAAACGGCGCAAAGCCCATCTTGTCCAGCTGCGCATTGTTGCCGAAGTTGATGAACACCTGCGTGGTGCGCGTATCGGGCGTGCCGCCCATCGCATAGGTGATGTACATCGGCTTGTTGCTTTCCTTCACCGGATCGACGCCGATGCGGGCGTTGCGCCACGCCGCCGACACCGCAGGATCGGCGTGAATGCCGAACTGCACCATGAAGCCGGAGATGGCGCGGAAGAATCGCGCGTCATCATAGAAACCGTTCTTTACCAGGTTGTAAAAGCGATCGGCGCCGAGCGGCGCCCAGTCGCGCGTCACTTCCACAACGAAGACGCCGGCGCTGGTATCGAAGCGCACCTTGTAGGTGGCAGGCGCCTTCTCGTTGAGCGACGCCGGATTTTTCAGCGATGGCTTCTGCGCCAGCGCGGTGGCGGGCAACATCACCGCAGCGGCCAATGCCAGAGCTTGCACAACACGATTCATCGAGACCCCCCATAGAAGCAACGAGCAATGAACAGGAACAATGCGAACCATTATCGCTGCGAAAAGCGCTGGGACGAAACCGGCCCGTCGAGTACGTTGCGCACCGCGCGGGCGAGGGAAGCCGGTGAAAACGGCTTGGTCACCAGCACCGCATCGTCGAGACCCGGAGCCGTGACGACATCAGCGGCGTACCCAGACATCAAGAGCACTCGCAGTCCCGGCCGCAGCGCCTTGAGCCGGCGCGCCAGTTCGGGACCTTTCATTCCCGGCATGACCACGTCCGAAAGCAGCAGGTGAATAGTGCCGTCGTGCGCGCTTGCGATCGTCAAAGCCTCCTCACCGCTGGCCGCGGTGATCACGTAATAACCGTGCCGCTGCAGCGACTCGATGGCGAACCGCCGCACAGCTTCTTCGTCTTCCACCACGAGCACGGTCTCTTTCCCCGGTGTGACCGTTTCGGTGATGGGCGATCCAGGTGTCGGCAACTTCAGATCGCGCGACACCGGTGCCCGCGGCAAGAGCACTTCAATTGTCGTCCCCTTCCCAGGCGTTGACATGACCTGAATCGCGCCGCCGCACTGGCGGACGAAACCGTACACCGTTGACAGCCCGAGGCCCGTACCCTGGCCTTGAGGCTTGGTCGTGAAGAACGGCTCGAACATCCGTGCGCGCGTTGCTTCGTCCATGCCGATGCCCGTATCCGTCACGGTGATTTGCACGTACTCTCCCGGCTTCACTTCGCCGTCGG
>DASVFC010000154.1:0-6574 GCA_036380235.1 Vicinamibacterales bacterium | reverse complement strand
TTCGCGGTGTCGCCGGCGTCGTCACTCATGGTGATCGTGCCGGTCACGTTGAAGGTGATCACGTCGCCGGCGCGGACGTTGATGCCGGCGTCGGTCCAGCGCTGCTGCGAGTTGACGCGTACCGTCTGGCTGCCGGCTGCGGCGGCCTGCGCCGGCGCGCCGCCGGCGACGTCGAATTCCTGGCGCGAAATGATGCCGTCGCGATTGCGATCGCGCACCTGGAAGCTGGCATTCGACCAGTGCCATTCGGCGCGCGACAGGTTGCCATCGCGATCGTAGTCAAGGTTCTGGAACTGATCGTAGGTGTCGAAGCTCTCGGCCGAGCCCACCACCTCGTAGCGGCTCAGCACGCCGTCGCGATTGCGATCGAGGCGCGTGAATTCGGCGTTGCCGCCGTACCACTCGGCGCGCTCGACGCGGCCGTTGTTGTTCCAGTCCATGTCGTCGAAGTTATTGTCGCGCACGTCGTCGACGCCCTCGCCGAGGAATTCCTGCAGGCTGATCCAGTCGTTGCGGTCAGCATCGACGCGGCGGAAGGTCTCGAGATCGAAGTGCCACTCGTTAGCCGAGATGCGGCCGTCGCGATTGTGATCGAGGTTGGTGAAGTTGTTGCGGGTCCAACTCAGGTTGCGCTCGAGTGTATTCGGATTGTGGTCGGCGAGATCGGTATCGCGCTGGGCGCCCGAGCGCACCTCGTTGCCCGACAACACGCCGTCGCCGTTCCAGTCGTGATTGCGGAATGAACGCTCGTTGCCGTTCCATTCATCACGACTGATGCGGCCGTCGTTGTTGCGATCGAGCGCTTGAAAACGATTGCGATTGACCGGCCCAGTCTGGGCGTCAGCGGTGGTCACCGCTGCCGGTGCGGCAAGACTCCACACAAGAGCCAGGCCTGAGAACGTGAGCACCAAAGGACGCGAAGACATATCAATTCCTCCGCGTCCTTTAAGTGCATAAGGTGTACCGCTTATGCGGCGCCACCCTCATCAATAATGCTTCTTCTTTTTCGTTCCGATGCGCCGCGCAATGTCGCGCACCACGCGCTCCCACACTTCGAGCGCCTTGAGGTAACGGGCCGCAGCCGGCGTATCGTCCCCGACCTTGGCGTCGAGGCCGAAGTCCTTCGGCTGCGGCATCGGCGGCAGATGCACAACGACGCGTTCGCTACCCATTACCAGTCGGAAATGCGGCCGGTGCGCGGGTTGTCGTGTCGTCCAGCCGTGGTATCGAGGTCGGGCGATCGGCGCTCGCGCGTCTCCCGCTCCTCGTCATTGACGCGGACGCTACGCTCGTTGTCATCACGCTGATCTTCTAGACCGTCGTGGCTCTGACGCGGCATTTGCTCGCCGGTGCGATCGACGATGTCGGCGGCGTCGGTGTCGCCGATGTCCAAAATGCGGCCTGGGCGGTTCTGATTTGGGTCCTGATCTGCCATGAGCTCATCCTCTCTGTTGAGATGGAACGACTGCTGGTTACATGCTTTTGGTCGGGCTAAGGTCATCATGCGCGGTGCCGGCCGTGTCGATGTCCTGATCGCCCTGACTCGCGTCGTCTTCGTTCGTGGTGGTCGAGGTGCTTTTGTCCTCGGGCATGCTCTCGCGAGGGCCGGCGGCCGACGGATCGGGCTCGCTGTGCATCTCTGCTCCCGAGGGGGAGCCTTGCATGCGATCTGCGCTGGGGCTTTCTACCCCGGGCGTGTCTTCTTTGTGGATGGGGTAGTTAGGTTCAGCTTCGTGCGTCGACTCAACTGGTCGCGTGGGCATGCGATCCTCCACAGACCACAACAGCAAAGGACGTACCGCCGCCGGGATGTCAATGGTTGTCGCGAAGTAAAGCCATCGCGCGCTCACAACGCGATGTCGCTACCAGCCGCACCGCGCGACCAGCCGCACTTCGCGACCAGCCGCACTTCGCGACGAGCAGCACCTCGCGACCGGCAGCACTTCCCGACAGCGTTCATTTCCCGTCGATCGTGAACGCGATGAGCGAGGTGTCTTCGCCGCGGCCGGTGGCAATGATGACTACCTGTCGTCCAGTCGCGTCGAGATAGGTCATTGGTGTGGCGGTCGCCTGTCTGGGCAGGACGTAGCGCCACAGCTCGCGACCGTCGCGTGCGTCGAAGGCGTTGAGTGCGACGTCGTTGCCCCCAACGAAGACTAGACCGCTCTTCGTTACGATCGCACCGGGAGGTCCGACAGCGCCGAGGCGATCCGGCAACTTGACGTCTTTCAACGCCGGCAATGCGCGCACTTCCGGTGCGTCGCCGAAGGGCACCTTCCACGCAACCTCGCCGCGATTCAGATCCAGCGCCACCAGGTGCGCGTACGGCGGCTTCAGGATGGGCACGCCGTCGACGAAAGACGAGGGACTGCGCTGAATCCATTCCGCATCGACCTCGTCACTACGATCGCCGGGCTGCGCCGCACGGTCGAATTTCTCCATCTTGAAGATGGCGGGGCTTCGCGTGGTCTTGACGAACAAGCGGCCGCTTACCGGATCGAACGCGCCGCCGCCCCAATTGGCGCCTCCCCAGACGCCGGGCAGTGCAATCGTCCCTTGCAGCGACGGCGGCGTGTAGATCGGGCCGAGCTGATATTTCTTCATCTCGGCAATGGCCTTCGCCTTCAGCTCCGGCGTCGCGTCAAACGCCTCGTCCAATGTCACGCCTTGCGACTCGAAGGCCGGCGGTTTGGTGGGGAACGGTTGCGTGGGCCACGAGGCTTCGCCGGGAACGTCGCTGCGCGGGACGGGACGTTCTTCGATCGGCCACACTGGTTTGCCGGTCACTCGATCGAACACGAAGGCCCAGCCTTGTTTCGTCAGCTGCACCACGGCATCGATCTGCTTGCCGTCGACGGTGATGGTGACCAGATTCGGCGCCGATGCCGGGTCGTAATCCCACAAGCCGTGATGCACGATCTGGAAGTGCCATTTGCGCCGGCCCGTATTCGCGTCGAGACACACGATCGATTCGGCGAAAAGATTCTGCCCGGGCCGCCGGCCGCCATAGTAGTCGTTGCTGGGCGTGCTGACCGGCATGTAGAGCAAACCGCGCTGCTCGTCAATGCTCATCGGCGCCCACACGTTAGTGTGGCCGGTGAACTGCCACGATTGTCCATCCCACGTGTTGTTGCCGAACTCGCCGCGCTGCGGAATCGTGTTGAACTTCCACACCAGCTTGCCGGTCCGCGCGTGGAACGCACGCACGTCGCCCGGTGGATCGTTCTTGTACATCAACCGATCGCCGACGCCGTTGCCGACGATGACGAGGTCCTTGTAGACGATTGGCGGCGAGGTATTGGTGTAGTGCTTCCTGTTGATCTTCCACACCAGCCCTTCGCTCAGGTCGACAACACCGTTGCTGCCGAATGACTCGACAACGGCGCCGGTCTTCGCATCGAGTTGGATCAACCGATAGCGTGAGTTGAGAAAAATCCTGAGACGATCGCCATCACGCCATGCGGCAACGCCGCGATGCGCGAAGCCCTGCCCGTTAGGCGGCTGCCCGTCTTCGTAAGCCTTCGGATCGTATCGCCAAAGTTCCCGCCCCGTTGCCGCGTCGAGCGCGGCGACCTGGTTGTAGGGCGTGCTCACGTAGAGCACGTTGTCGATCATCAGCGGCGTGTTCTGGAATGCACCTGGCCTGGTGCCAAATTGCGGGTGGATTTTTTCGCCGGGCTTCCACTCCCAGGCAACGGCAAGGCGCGCGACGTTCGACGCCGTGATCTGATCGAGCGGCGAGTAGTGACTCGCCGCCGGATCGGCCGCGTAGTGCGGCCACCCTTCGACTCGACTCGCGACGGTCTGGTCACCCTCGCGAGTCTCGCTCAGGGCAGGATCCTGCGCAGAGCCTGAAGTGGCCGCGAAAACAGAAGCGGCCACGACCAACGTTTTCAACCGTTGCGTCATGGCCGCATTGTAATCGGGCCGACAGGCCAACAGGCCATCAGGCCATCAGGCCATCGGGCCATCAGGCCATCGGGCCATCAGGCCATCAAAAACGCGACGCGCGAATCCAGGTGTCGGAGCGCGACCAGCTCTTCTGAAGATCGGCGTCCACTTCCGGATCGCTCTTGCCCTGGCCCTTCAGTGCCTGTTGCAAGCCAAGCAGCGACCAGCCGTTGTGGGGATGATCCTTGATGTCTTCGCGGTACACCCTCTCGGCGTCGGCGAACCGCTTCGCTTCGAGTAGCGCCGCGCCCAGCCAGTGACGCGCCGGGAACGGAATTGGCTCCGGTTCGTCGTAATCGAGCTCGTCGTCCAGCTTCACCGCGCGCTCGAATCTCGCAATCGCGCCGTTGATGTCTCCGGCCTTGAGGGTGATCTCGCCGTCGAGAATCTCGGCCAGCATGCCGACGAGCTTTTCTGCCGAATGGCCGCGGAATTGCGCTTTCGATGTCTCAGCCGTCTTTCTGACCTTTGCCAGGTAGGCCTTGGCGAATTCCGGCTCGCCAAGCTTCAGCTTCGCGTAGCCCATCGCGAAGTCGAATGCCGCGGCGGGGATCTCGCGCTCCGGCCGCTTGGTGAGCTCGACCACCTCATCGAACCGCCCGAACCGGACCAGTGTCAAGGCGTGATACATCGCATCGCTGGTGCGCTTGGCGTAGTCCTTGCCGGCCTGAATGGCGCGCGCGCCCTGGCCGTCCATCGACGCCGCGTAGAGCAGCATGTGCAGGTTGTGATCGGGATAGATCGCGAAGCCCTCGCCGGCGTCGGCTTTCAGATCCGAATGCCACGCCTGCGTATTGGCCTCCACCGAGTCGCCCCAGCGCCCGACCTCGTTCCACGTGTGCGACGGCATGTGGTTGATGTGGCTCGCGCCGGGGATGGTCTTGCCGAGGTACTCCGCGCAGCTCACTGCCAGATCGGGGCGGACGGTGGATTCGGTGGCGTGCACGTAGAGGTGACATGCACCTGGATGTTTGGGATCGATTTTCAGTGCCGACTCCAGCACGCTGTGCAGCTTCTTCACGCTGGCCTGGTTGATGTCACGCGTGCCGCGGCGCGGCTCGAGCAGGAACAACGCGTCGGCATACAACGTAATGGCATCGAGGTCGTCAGGATATTTCGCCGCGACCTTGGCCATGGCGTCAGCGTAGGCCTGGTCTTGCTCGCGCCGCTTGGCGGCGTCGAAATTCTTGACGTAACGAACGCTCAGCGCGTCGATGAAGTCGCGCTCCTTCGCCGACGCCTTGTCCTTCAAGCTGATCGCCTTCTGCGTGGCGGCATACGCAAACGGCGACTGATCGGCGGACATCGGACCGTTCAGATACGAGCCCCAGGCCCAACCTTCACCCCAATAGCAAATGGCGCAGTCGGGATCGCGCTTCCACGCCTCGCGGAACGAGCGCACTGCATCGAGGCGCGCGAACGCATACATCATCTGGAAGCCCTGATCGAAAAACGCCTGCGCTTCCTTGTTCGTAGTGGTGATCGGGCGATGGAATGGGCCGAGGCCGGTGGTGTAAAGCGGAATCGGGTCCTTGACGTACTTGGGGATTTCTCCCGGGGCATCGAGGTGACTCTCTTGAGCCCGGCTCTCGAGCGAGCCGGCTATGAGACAACACAGGCAGAGAACGGCAAACCGACAAAAACGAGCGGCCATCGAATCCTCCGGGTGCATGAGTACGGTGCAGTCACATCATACCCGAGCGGAATCGGACGGTTACTCGTAGATGAACGTCAGGTACATCAGGCGGCCGGCGCGTTGAATTTGCAGCGTCACCGGGGACCCCGACTTGAGCTCCCGCACGCTTTCGCGCAGCGATTGCAGGGTCGCGACGCGGCGATTGTTGACGCTGCGAATCACGTCGCGCGCCTGCAGCGGAAAGGCACCGCCAGCGATGCGCGCAATCACGATCACGCCGTAAGGATCGCGCAGCCCGGTCGCGGCGGCCGCAATCGCCGGATCGATTTCGAGGCCGATGATGCCAAGCTCGGCGATCGAATTCTTGTCGGGATCGGCCTGCGCGCTCACCGAATCGAATTCGGCCCGCTCTTCCACGGGCGGCACGGAGATGCTGAGTTGTGCGGCGCCGCGCAGCACCACGAGCTGCACGTTCGACGGCGTATCGCGGAGGCGGAAGTTGTAGGTCACCGTCGGCACGTTGTCGGCAGCTTGTCCGTCCACGGAGACGAGCACATCGCCGGGTTGCACTCCCGCGGTTGCCGCGGGCCCGCCGGGATCGACGTCGGACACGATCACGCCGTAGTCGCGCGCGAGGCCAAGCGACTTCGCGAGCGCGGGCGAGATCGTCTGCATCGAGATGCCAATCTCCTGCCGGCGCAGGTGGCCGTACTGTTTCAGCTGGCGATAGACGGTGCGGACGGTGGCGCTCGGCACCGCGAACCCGAGACCTTCGTTACCGCCCGATTGCGACATGATGAACGTGTTCACGCCCACGACCTCACCGCGGACGTTCACCAACGGCCCTCCTGAATTGCCCGGATTGATCGGGGCGTCGGTCTGCACGTAAATCAATGGCGAGTCCGGTGTCAGCTGCCGGCTCACCGCCGACACGATGCCGTGCGTCAGGCTGTTGCGCAAGCCTTGCGGACTACCGAACGCGAACAC
>DASVFC010000153.1:0-3972 GCA_036380235.1 Vicinamibacterales bacterium | reverse complement strand
GTCTCCAGTAGCCGTCGCTGAGCACGGTGACACTGGTTTCCTCGCCCACCGTGAACGTGCGGCCCAGCGCCGCGGTGCGCCCGAGCATGTTGAACATGTTCGGAGTCACGAACAGCGAGTATGTGATCTCGGCGCCGGCGTCGGTCTGCAGCTGCGCCGGGGTCACGAAGGTGAAGTAGCCCTCGAGACCATCGAGCGTGCTGTTCAGTTTCTGGAAGTCGAGGAAGTTCGCCGGCGACATCGGATTACGCGCGCGATCCTCGGTGGTGTTGAAACTCCACACGTTAACCAGGCTGCCGTCATCACGATAGGGCAGCGACTGCAGCAGCACGCCGTTGACCACAGCGAAGATCGCGGTGGTGGCGCCGATGCCCAGCGCCAGCGCCAGGACGGTCAAGGTGCTAAAGACCGGGGTCTTGATGGCGAGGCGAAGCGTGTGCCGAATGTCGGCGCGCAGCGTGTCCCAGAGCATGAAGTGCCTTCCTGAAGGTTCGTACAGGTGCGGGGTGAAATTGGGGAAGTAGGCCCATCGGCGGATCGCCGAGCCGCGTTCGGCGATGCCGTTGGCGACGAGTGTGGCCAGGGTTCCGATGCCTCGACTCGAGCGCATGAAGTCGTCGCGCATTTCGGCGCCAAAGCGGCGGCGGAACGCTCGCGGGTATGAAAGCAGCGCGATCGAGAACAGGAGGGCTCTCACGCGCGCGCGCCTTTCAACAGCCGGCGGGTGCGGGCCGCCGCCAGTTGTCCCTCGAGCCGTCCCGCCTCCGCCCTCGCCACCGCCACGCCGCGACTCGTCAGCCGGTAGTAGCGCCGCCGCTCGTCGTCATGCTTCGGGTCGGGTGAATCCAGTTCTTCGATGAGCTCGCTTTCCAGCAGCCGTGCCAGCGCGCGGTACAGGGTTCCGGCATGCAGAGAGACGGCGCCGCCCGATCGCGACTCGACTTCCTGGAGGATGCTGTAACCGTGCCGTTCGCCATCTGCCAGCGCGAGCAGGATCTCGAAGGCGACAGGCGTCAGCGGAACGAAGGATTCAGGCCGGAATTTATCCATATGTGCGCGCACCGCCGTGCAAAGGCGCGGACTCTGTGCCGAGCGACTATACGCTCAACGCACATAGACGATCCAGCGGTTAATTTGGTTGCACGCCTATTCTTCGTCCAGGGGTGCGCCGCCGCCTCCGGCCTTGGCGACGTCCTCCTGCTTCACCTTGTCGACGTTGAACTTCTTCGTTGTTGCCAGCATCTTGTCGATCACGTCGTCGAAATCAAACTCGGTCGATTTCGAGAAACGGATCGGGTTCACGCGGGCGACGACAAACGGCTTCAGATACGGGCTGGTCAGGCCTTTCGCTTTCAACGCTTCGACAACCTTGTTGACGCCGTCGTCGAGCGCCAGCACCTTGTTACCGCGCCGTTCGCGTTCCTTCAGCGCTTTGGGCATCGACTCGTCGAGGAAGTCGTCGATCCGGCGGAGCACAGAGGTGTATGCGCCGCCGCTCAAGCTCTTGCGTTGTTCGTAAGCTGCGCCCAGCGTAAGGAATTGCGCCTGCTCGAACTCGAAGGCGAAGTCGGCTTCGTTGCTGTTCTTCCGAGCTGCGAGCGCGCGCGCCATGCGGATGGTTTCGAGCGACTTCTCTTTGACGTTGTGCGCTTTTTCGGTGTTGAGCGCCAGTATCTTGAACGCAACCTCCGGTTCGGGGACGAGCAGCGCGACGATGCTCCTCGCGCCCAGCTTCTTCATCGCCTGCAAGCGATGGTTGCCGTTAGGCGTCCAATAGGCATCGTCTTGCCGGATCAACACCAGGGGATCGAGGAAGCGGCCGACCTTTTCGATCACCGTCATCAATTTCTTGATGTGAGCGTCGGACGGATCCCTTTGATAAGGCGTCGGTTCGACCTTGGCGATCGGCAGTGCCACCACGAGCACCGGGGTGGCGCCAAATGGGTCTCGATACGCGCCAAGGACGGCGCCGCCATCGCTTTCGACGGCTTCGACCAGTTCCTGAATCTCCTGACGGTCGAGCGTGGCCGTTTCCGTAGCCGTCGGTCCCAACGAGCCGGCGGCGGCCTTTTTGCGCCTCGGCGCTCGCTTTTTTGCCTTTGCCATCCGGGAAGCTTACAACCAAGTTCCGGCCCTGCCCATCCAAGGGGGCATGGTGAAACGGACGATGGTGACCCTGGCGATCGCGCTCGCGCTCGCGGCTTCGGCGCACGCGCAGCGGTCGTCGCGTTATCTGCTGACGGATGAATCGACGATCACGCGCACGTTATCCTTCGCCGCCGGTGGCGGCAGGATCCTGGACGTGCGCAACATCAACGGGTTTATCCATGTCGAGGCGGGCAACGACGCCGACGTCCAGATGAGCATCCGCAAGGTGATCCGCGCCGAAACGCAGGATGACCTTGCGGCGGCTCAGCGCGACGTGCGGCTCGACTTTCGCGACGGCGCCGCGCGCGTCGAGGCGACGGTGACCGATCGCCGCGGCCACGTCTGCGGCGAACGCAATGACGATGGCGATCGGCGGTGGGAGAGGGTGTATTACGACGTGATGTTCGACTTCACCATCCGCGTTCCGCGCGACACGAAGATTCGGCTCTGCACCATCAACGGCGGTGACGTGATCGTCAACGGCACCGACGGCGATTTCGAGGTCGACAACGTCAACGGTTTGATCGAGATGAACCGCGTGGCCGGATCTGGCAGCGCGCACACCGTGAACGGCCGCGTCACTGTGACCTTCACCGCGAATCCGAAGCAGTCGTCGTCGTTTAAGACCGTCAATGGCAACGTTGACGTGACGTTTGCCGAAGGGCTGTCGGCCGACTTCGCGATGAAGACGATGAACGGCGGGTTGTTTACCGATTTCGATTCCCAGCCGTTGCCCGGCAAGGTGACGGCGGGCGGCGAGCGGAAGAACGGCCGGTTCATGTATCGCGCCAACGAGCACACGCGCGTGCGCGTTGGCGGTGGCGGGCCGGAAATCACTTTCGAGACGCTGAACGGGAACGTCCGTGCCCGTCGCAGTGGAGGAACTGCAAGATGAGGATCAGAGTGTTTGCCTGGTTGCCTGTTGTTCTTGTCGTGGTCTTAATCGCGCCGCTAGCGGCGCGTCAGCAGCCTGACCGCGTCACGGTGCCATTGAGCGATCCGTCGCGTCCGGCGCTGGTCGATGTCTCCCTGGTGCAAGGCAGCATCACCGTGCGCGGTACTAATCGGAAGGACGTGCTCGTAATCGCGCATCCGGCTGAAGATCGTGCGAGCCGCCGGATCGATGCCGATGCTTCGGGGCTGCGCCGGCTGCCGCAGACAGCGGGCTTCCGGATTTCAGAGGAAGCCAATCGCGTCAAGGTGTCGTCAGACAGTCACAACCGATTAATCTCGTTCGAGATCGAGGCGCCGCTGCGCACCAACCTGAAACTGAATGCCGTTAACGGCGGCGAGATCGTCGTCGAGAACATCGAAGGCGATCTCGATCTGGGCAACGTCAACGGCGGCATCACGATGAACAACGTCGCCGGCTCGGTGAATGCCGGGACGACGAACGGGCCCGTGCGCGCCACCTTGACGCGCGTCACCGCCGATCGCCAGATGGCGTTCACCTCACTGAACGGCAGCGTTGACGTGACGCTGCCCGCCACGACCAAGGCCAACCTGCGGATGCGCAGCGACAACGGCGACGTCTACTCGGACTTCGAAGTGCAACTCGCCGCATCGACGCCGGTCGTGCAGGAGAGCCGCGGCACCAACGGTCGCTATCGCATCAACCGCAACCGCTCGATCGTCGGGGCCATCAACGGCGGCGGCCCCGAGTTCGAGCTGCGCACCTTCAATAGCAACGTTTACGTGCGGAAGGGGAAGTAACCGCGGGTGCTACGGGTGCCGCGGGTGCTACGCGTGCTACGGGTGCCACGGGTGCTACGGGTGCGACGGGTGCTACGGGTGCGACGGGTGCAACGGGTGCAACGGGTGCGA
>DASVFC010000152.1:0-5129 GCA_036380235.1 Vicinamibacterales bacterium | reverse complement strand
GGCATGCTCGAAGCCCTGCGCAAGGTGTACGGAGCCAATTGGGTGGCCGACGAGCTCGTTGGCAAGCCAACTTCCTAGACCGGTTCGACTCCTCGGCTGGGTCAGCCTCCTCACCGATGCGGCGACGGAGGCTGTGTATCCGCTGCTGCCCGTCTTCATCACGCAAGTCCTCGGCGGTCCGCCCGTCGCTCTCGGCATCGTCGAGGGCGCTGCGGACGCCACCAGCAGCGCGCTGAAGATCGTCTCGGGCCGCTGGTCCGATCGCCTCGGCGTCCGCAAGCCGATCGTCCTGCTGGGTTACTCGCTGTCGTCGTTAATCCGCCCGTTCATCGCCATCACGACGACGTGGACGCACGTGTTCCTGATCCGGGTCGTGGATCGAGTGGGGAAAGGCCTGCGCGGCGCCCCTCGAGATGCGATGCTCGCGTCGCTCGCGCCGCCGGGAGAACGCGGTCGCGTGTTCGGCTATCACTGGGCCATGGATCACGCCGGGGCAGCGATTGGTCCGGCACTCGCCACGATCTTCCTCTTCTTTGCGCCAGACAATTATCGTCTGCTCTTTGCGCTGACGATTATCCCTGGGGCGCTCGCCGTGCTCACCCTGACTCGGGTACCGGAACAAGCTGCGGTTCCAAACGTTCCAGGGGTTCGAGAGGTTCCAAGGGTTGGGTTCCAAGGTTCTGGGTTTCGAGGGTTACCCGGTTCCTTGAAGAAGTACCTCTGGATCCTGGCGATCTTCACGCTTGGAAATTCATCTGATGCGTTTCTGCTGCTGCAACTATCCCACGCGGGCGTGCCGTTGATTGGCTTGACCATGTTGTGGAGCGCGCAGCATGCCATCAAGGCGCTGATCACGATGCGCGGCGGAATGTTGTCGGATCGGCTCGGCCGCCGCACGTTGATCATCAGTGGCTGGATCATCTACGCGATCGTGTATGCGGGCTTTGCGCTCAGCACCTCGATGACCGGCCTGATCGCCTGGTTCCTGGTCTACAGCACGTACTCAGCCGCGGTCGAGGGAAGTGAGAAGGCGCTGGTCGCCGATCTGACGCCGGACGATCTGCGCGCGACGGCGTTTGGCTGGCACGCCGCCGTGCAAGGCTTCGGCGCGCTGGCGGCGGGAATCACCTTCGGGCTGTTGTGGCAATTCTTTGGCGCGCCGGTGGCCTTTCTCACCGGCGCGTCGTTGGCGTTGGTCGCGGCGTTACTTCTTGGTTTGTCCCACGACCTGCATGGCCGTCGTGATCATTGAAGCCACGTCGGCCACGTTCGCCGGCAGAATGATGGTGTCGGCGTTGTTGATGACCTTGCCAAACTCAGCGATGTACTGCTCGGCCACCTTCAGCTGAATCGCCTCGGCGCCGCCGGGAAGTCGCGTGGCCTCGGCAACGCGGCGGATGCCTTCGGCGGTCGCGGTAGCCACCGCCAGGATCGCCGCGGCCTCGCCTTCGGCCTCGTTGATCTGCTGCAGCTTGTTGGCTTCGGAGGCCTTGATGGTTTCCTGCTTCGCGCCTTCCGCGGTGTTGATCGCCGCATCGCGCTGGCCTTCCGAGGTCAGGATCACCGCGCGCTTCTCGCGCTCGGCGCGCATCTGCTTTTCCATCGCCGCCAGCACGTCCGCCGGCGGCGTGATGTTCTTGATCTCGTACCGCAGCACCTTCACGCCCCACGGCTCGGTGGCCTTGTCGAGCTCGGCCACCACCGCGGTGTTGATGTTGGTTCGCTCTTCGAAGGTGCGATCGAGATCGATCTTGCCGACCTCGCTGCGCAGCGT
Source organism: Vicinamibacterales bacterium (assembly GCA_036380235.1). GTDB lineage: Bacteria > Acidobacteriota > Vicinamibacteria > Vicinamibacterales > UBA2999 > 12-FULL-67-14b. The sequence continues at coordinate 3,355 of DASVFC010000152.1, read as the reverse complement.
GGTCTGCGCCAGCTGCGAGATCGCGAACACATAGTCGGAGATGCCATACGACGCGCGCTCGGGGTTGAGCACCTTCAGATACAACACGCCATCCACCTGCACCTGCACGTTGTCGCGCGTGATGCAGACTTGGGCCGGGATGTCGAGCGCCGCTTCCTTGAGCGAGTGCCGGTAGCGGATCACGTCCACGAACGGCACTAGGATGTGAAAGCCGGCGTCGAGGGTGCCGGCATAGCGGCCGAGGCGCTCGACCACGAACGCACTCTGCTGCGGCACCACGATGGCCGTGCGCCACAGGACGAACAGCACGACGAACGCAAGCAGTATCGTGACGAAACCGAATTCCATCTGGGCTCCTACTCGGGAACGACCGTGAGGGTGAGACCGTCAACCGTGACCACGCGCGCGCGCTGGCCGGCGTCCAGCGGCACGGCGCTGGTATTGCGAGCGGTCCACATCGAGCCGCGGACTTCAACCTTGCCGACAACGCCCGGCATCATCCGCTCCTGGACAATCGCCAGTACACCGATCAACGAATCCACATCCCTCGACTCGGGCATCTGCACCTTGGCCTGCAGCCGGCCGCGGAACAGCAGCACGTAGACGAGCGACAGCACGCTGAACAGCAACCATTGCACCCAGGTGCCGCCCGCCATCTCCAGCGCCGTGAGCACACCCACCGTCAGCGCCGCGACGCCGAAGAAGATGATGAAGAAACCGCTCGGGGTGACGAGTTCGGCGACGGTGAGCGCCAAACCGAGCACGATCCAGAGCCACCAATCCATGGCCGTGATTATAGACGGGCTGACCGTAGGATAAGATCGATCCTTCATGCCGCTGATTCTGGTCACCAATGACGATGGTGTTACGTCTGAAGGGATTCACGCGCTCGCCGAAGCCATGAAGCCGCTCGGCGACGTGGTGGTGGTGGCGCCGCTGCAGGAGGCAAGCGCCATCGGCCACGCGCTGACGCTGCGCCGGCCGCTGCGCATCGAGACCGTCCGAGAAGGCGTCTACGGGGTTGACGGTACGCCCACTGACTGCGTGAACCTCGCGACTGCGATCATCCTCAAGCGCGTGCCCGACCTGGTGGTCTCGGGCATCAACAAGGGCTGGAACCTCGGCGACGACATTACCTACTCGGGCACCGTGTCCGGAGCGCTGGAGGGCGCGCTCCTCGGCACGCCCGGCATCGGCGTGTCGTTGAAGCGCATGCCGATTTACGACTTCGGCCCATCTGCGGCGGCGGCGGCAAAAGTCGCCAGGACCGTGCTCACGCACGGACTGCCGGCACGCACGTTCATCAACATCAACGTGCCTGGCGGGACACCGAAAGGCATGCGCGTGACGACGCAGGCCAAGCGCAATCACGTGACGCAAATCGACGCGCGCACCGATCCGCGCGGCAATCCCTATTACTGGATCGAGGAAGCGCTCGACGAATACCATCCCGACAGCGGCCGCTCGGATTACGAAGCGGTGAAGGAGGGATACGTGTCGGTGACGCCGCTGCAGCCAGACATGACGGCCTATGAGGTTCTCGAGCCGCTCGTCCACCATCTCAAGTAGCGGCGGACCTGTCGGTCCGATCCTGCTGGCGCTGCTCGCCGCCGCCACCATCAGCGCTCAATCGCCGCGCGCGCCCTCGGCGCGTCTGATCGCTGCGCCGCGCCTGGAGCTTCCCGCCGAGATCGATTCGAGCAATCCCGCCGTGTGGTCGCTTGTGGATGGCATCAATCGCCTGTTCGTGATCAGTTCGTGGGGTGGCGTGCCGGTTCGTTCAATCGGCGCATCGCTCGAGTCGCTGCAGAACACCGGGCCGGTGAGCTTCGCTTCGCATCCCGGTCATGGGGTGTGGTTCGAGGCGATTGTGCCGGCGGAAGACGGCACGTGGTATGGCTACTATCACCACGAGCGCCCGGCGGATCTGTGCGGCCGTCCGGACCGGCAGTTGCCGCGCATCGGCGCCATGCGATCCGCCGACCACGGGCTCACATGGGAAGACCTCGGCATCGTCCTCGATGCGCCCGACGGCACCGAAGCGTGCCAGTCCTCGAATCGATTCGTGCTTGGCGGTGTGGGTGATGTCACCGCGATGCTCGATGCCGAATCGAAGGACGTTTACCTCTACTTCAGCCAGTATTCCCGCCACTCCGAAGAGCAGGGCGTCGCGGTCGCGCGGATTGCGTGGGCCGATCGCGACGAGCCCGCCGGGAAAGCGGCGGTGTGGCGCGACGGGGCGTGGATTCCGGGTGCGCAACTATCGGGCACGCCCCTGGTGCGTGCCACCCAGCCCTTTCACGATCGGTCGACGACCGCCAACGTCTTTTGGGGACCTTCGATTCACTGGAACACGTATCTAGAGCAATACGTGATGTTGCTCAATCGTGCGAAAGACGATCAATTCGGCCAGGACGGTATTTACGTGGCGTTTTCGAGCACGCTTGCCGACCCGACACAATGGAGCACGCCCGCGAGGATCCATAGCGGCGGGGGCTGGTATCCGCAGGTCATCGGGACCGAAAGTGGGACGGGTAGCGATCGGCAGGCCGGCCGGCGGGCGCGTTTCTTCCTGACCGGCCGTTCAGATCGGTTCATCGAATTCGAACGCGAGTAGCCTCCCAACTCTTTTCCCAATTCCGGTGTCCAAACAACCGGAGAACAACTAACCAGAACCCAGGGCCCCAAGCCCCAAGTCCCAAGCCCCATGCTCCGAGACATCAAACACGCCCTTCGCATGTTCGTCCAAAGCCCCGCGTTCGCCCTCGCGGCCGTTGCGGCGCTGACCCTCGGCATTGCGGTGAATACCGCGATCTTCTCGGTGGTGAACGCGGTGTTGTTGCGGCCGCTGCCGTTTCCGCAAGCCGATCGGATCGTGTTCTACATGAGCACCGGTCCCAATGGACCGGGGTTTCCCGGAGCGTCACCGGCGAAGTTCGCACACTTTCAGCAGCAGACGGAAGTGACCGAATTGGCCTCGGCGTTCAATAACTCCCTGGTCAACTACACGGACGGCAACTTCCCGGAACAATTGCGCGCCGGCCGGGTTTCGGCGGACTTCTTCCGCCTGTTTGGCGCGCAGACGTTGATGGGGCGAACCTTCTCAGCCGAGGAGGACCGTCCGCGCGGCGACAAGGTGGCGATCCTCGGCGAAACGTTCTGGCGCGACCGGCTGAAGAGCGATCCGCAAATCGTCGGCAAGGCGATCTCGCTCGGCGGGGTGCCGCACACCGTGATCGGCGTGCTCAACGACTTCGAGTTCGGCGACATCTTCAATCAGCCGGTGCAGGTCTGGGTACCGTTCCAGCTCGATCCCAACACGGCCGACCAGGGCCACTACTTTCAATCGGCGGGC
>DASVFC010000151.1:0-3500 GCA_036380235.1 Vicinamibacterales bacterium | reverse complement strand
ACCGACTCCGCCGACGCCACCACGGCGTCCGTCCGCCGCATCAGCCATTGCTCCACGCGCGCGTGCGACGGCCGCTTGTTCTCGTAAATGTTGACCTCGGTGCCAATCACCACCGGCACATCCGCCATCATCGCGGCAAAGCGCCCGTACAAGCTGCCAGTGAGCAGGAAGGTATGGACGATCGTGGGATCGGCGGCAATCAGGAAGTCACGCAACTTCAATATGTCGAGCGGGCGGGCCAGGCCGGGATTGAGACCCAACACCTCGAACCGCACGCCGGTGCGCCGAATCTCTTCGCCGATCGGGCCGGCGTCGTGGATGCACACCACCATCGGCTCGTAGCGCTCGGGAAGGCGCCGTACCAAACTGAGCACCATTTCTTCCGCGCCGCCGACCATGAATGCATGCGAGAGGTAAATGACTCGCGCGCGCGGCTGCATCACGACACGGCCTGGGCACGATAGAACGTCACCGTCCGCTCGAGGCCGTTACGCAGCGAGATGGTTGGCCGCCAGCCCAGCTCGCGATCGATGCGCGAGATGTCGGCGATGAAGTCGCCGGTCTCCACTTGCTCCGCCAGCGCCGGCCACGCGACGTGCTCGATGCGTCCGCCACCGGCGATCTCGATCACGGTCTCGGCAAGATCGATCAGGCGCGTGCCTTCGCCGCTGCCGACGTTGAACGCGGCGCCGTCGGCGCGATCGGACGCCGCCAGCGCCAACAGCGCCTCCACGGTGTCGTCAACGTGGATGTAATCGCGAAGCTGGCGGCCGTCGCCGTAAATCGACAGGGTGCGGTTGTTGATCGCCAGGTGGATCAGGCGGTTGATGACGCCATACGCGGTGCGTCCGGCCGGCTGCCCGGGACCATACGGGTTGGTGATGCGCGCCACCGTGTAGCGAATCCCGAACAAGCGGTGATAAAGCCTCAGGTATTTCTCAACGGTCTGTTTGTGAATGGCGTGCAGGCACAACGCCTCTTGCGGCGCATCCTCGCTCACGGGCACGACATCGGGATGGCCGTACTGCAGTCGTGATCCGGCGAACACCACCTTGGCGTCGCGATTGTGCTCGCGCAACGCCTCGAGCAGCACGAGGTTGCCGCGGCAATTGACGTCGAGATCGCTCCACGGATCTTCCATGCTGCGCACGGCGCCGGATTGACCCGACAGGTTGAAGACAATGTCCTGCCCGCGCACCGCGGTCGCGACGCTGTGGCGATCGCGGACGTCGCCTTCGATGATGTCGATGCCACCGTCCGCAAACGCGCGCGCGTGCGCATCGTGGCTCGCCCGATCGCGCGCCAGAATCGTCGTCCTCGCTCCGGACTGCATCAGCTTTTCGACCAGGTTCACGCCAATGAACCCCAGGCCGCCGACCACGAGAACGCGAGAATGCTTCATCTGTTGCCGTCGTGCCCCGCCTTCGCGTCGGCGCGAAGCCGGGAGACGCATCGACCGTGCACGTGCACATCGGATTGGAATCGATCGAGCGATTCGATCACGAACAGCCCGTCGAGCGTCGAGCGAATCCACCGCTCGTCGCCATACATGCCGTCGACCATCAACCGCCGATGCAGCGATTTGCCTATCGCTCCCGGCGCGAGCGGCAGCAGCGCCGTGGCAAGGCGACGCTGCGGCGTCCTCGGCACGTCGGGTGAGTTCGGATCGACGGTGGTGAAGGCGAAACGGCCACCCGGGCGCAGCCACGACGCCACTCTCGTCACCAACGTGCGCGTCAATGCCACATGTTCGGCCAGCACGCCAATCGAATACACGAGATCGAAGCTCGCGGGCGCGAACGCGTGACGAGCGAGGTCGCCTTGGATCAGCGTGATGGATTGGGTCGTAATCTCGCCGGCATGAGTCGGATGGGCAGCCTCACGCAGCATCGGTTCTGATGCATCGATGCCGGTCAGCGAATCCACGTTTTTGAGGCCCCAGAAATAGCGCCCCGTGCCGCATCCCAGATCCAGCACGTCGATGGGGCGGTCAAACCGGTCGCACACCTCACCCACCCATCGCACGAGTTGGTGATACGTGCTGACGCTATCGAGTTCCTCATCCCGCGTCCGGTACTTGCGCGCGTAGTCGGCGTCATAGAGCGCGGTCATCATGCGTCCTTGTCGAACAACCGCTCGACTGCCACGAACTGCACGTTCGGAAAGGTCGCCGCGTAATCGAGCAAGCGGACAAGGACGTCCTTCAGCGCGGCGTCGACTTCCCAGTAATGCGTCGCCAGGCAGAAATGGCCGCCGATCGCGCGGGCTTCGTCGAATTCCTTCTTCAGAGCTTCGAACGTGGTGCCGGGAATCAGGCCGTGACAACCGAATTCCGCGTGCTTGCGATAGCGCAACACGTGCGGATACACCATGCGATCTGCCTTGGTCCGGCCGGTGCGCTCGCGATAGCGCTTGATCCGCAACCAGTTGGCCGGCGTGTGCACGTCCCACGGCCGCATCGACGGCCGAAACGACAGGAACGAGCCGAGCAGATTCAGCCCCGCCGAGCTGACCGCGATCAATCCGCGCTTGGACAACGCGTTGTGCGGCGGCACGAAGACGCGCACACGCGTGCTCAGCACGCCTTCGAGGTATGCCTGCCCGCGCGCGAGGCGGCTTTCGATATCAGGGGCCGCCTGGAACTCATGGCCGTCGGGAAAATCCTCGTGCGTGAAGCCATGCTGCGAGATAGTGACGCGGCCGGCGTTGAGATGATCGCGCAACGCTTTCACCAGCGCCGCGTTCTCTTCGAGCGGAAACGCGCGACCGGCGTCCCAGTATTTTTCAGGCACCGCCTTGTCGACGAAACCGGCCGCATGCGGCACCACCGCGAGACCGACGGGGATCCGGTTCCACACGTCGTGGTAGACCGATTCCAGCCGTTCGGGCTCTGTAAAGTAGGACGTATCGTCGTCCCTGAGCGCAACTTTCATCGGGCGACGGCCTCGGCGTAGACCTGCTCGAGCTGTGCGGCGATCACGTCCCACGAGAACGTGCGCATCACCCAGTCGCGCGCGGCGGCGCCCATCGATCGGCGGCGATCCTCGTTGCCGACAATCGACAATACGGCTTCGGCAAGCTGGCCGGCGTTGCCGTTCTCGAATACGAGCCCGCTCTGGCCAGGCGAAACCGTTTCGGGCAGGCCGCCGGAGTCCGACACCACCACCGGCACGCCCGATGCCTGCGCCTCGAGCGAGGTCAGACCAAGCGCTTCGGGAAACACCGACGGCACGACGCTGACCGCGGCATCGCGATACACAGCGGCGAGCTCCCGATCGTCGTAGGTCGGCCCGCGCAACTCGATGCGCGGGTTGGCCGCGCAGCGTTCCGCCAGCGCCTGGTAGTACGGCGACGGTGCGTCGTGCCAATACGAATGTGGACCGACGATGCGCAGGCGCGTGAGCGGCCGTTGTTTGCTGATCACCTGTTCGAAGGCGTCGAGGAGCACGTGAACGCCCTTGCGCTCCTCGACGCGGCCGACATACAAGATCGGCGCGTCG
>DASVFC010000150.1:0-2123 GCA_036380235.1 Vicinamibacterales bacterium | reverse complement strand
CCGAAGTGACGGATTGTGGCAGGTCGCGTCGCCCAGCAGAATTACGTTTCTGGCTTACGGCTTTCAATAACGCGCATGATTGCGGACGCGGTCCTGCGCCACTCGCTTTGCTCGCGTGTAAGTTCGCGCGTCCCTTCTTCGTGAGCGTGTAATAACGCGCTTTGCGTTTGTGCTCAGAGCTGCCGCATTCGGCACTGCGGCTGCGGTACCACGCCGGCGGATCTGGAAGTCGCCCTACTTGATGCGCTGCAGATCGGCTTCGGCGGCGATATATCCGAACGCATTCCAGCCGCCGCCGGCTGTGACCCTTTGAAACACCTCGCGCGCCTTCGCGGTATCGCCCGTGACGTAATGGTAGTTGCCGACACCATAACCCTGCGTCGCGATGGTAGTGTCGTCGGCCTTGGCGGTGTCGAGCAGCGCCTCGGGTTTTTCGAGGCCCTTGTACCTCAGCAGGCGGCGATGGTAGGAGCCGTTCTCCAGGATGTCCATCTTCGGCGTAATGCGTTCGAGCACTTTCGCGGCATCGGCCTTGCGATTCAATCGCATCAGCGTCATCCACATCCAGTCGCTCGTCGCCGTGACCGAATCGTCGTTGTTCGACACCTTCATGCACTCGACGTAGGCGTCGTAGGCCTTCGCATAGTTGCCTTGCAGGTAATAGGCGAGACCGAGGTGATACCAGATGTTGAACTGCAGCGTGCTGCGCGGCTGGCCCGCGGGATTGGGCGCGCCGTCGGGCTCGATCTCATCAGGCTTGCCCTTGATCAACTGGGCGGCTTTCTCGAAATCGGCCTGCGCCTTTGCGAATTGGCGAATGGTGATGTAGCGGTGCCCGCGATGGCGGTACATCTTTGGATTGTCGGGATACAGCTCGATGCCTTTGGTGAACATCGCGATGGCGTCGTTGTAGCGCCACAGGTAACCGAGCCGGCGGCCGACCCAGATGATCGCCTCGGCATCTTTGGGGTTCGCCGCCAGCGTCTTCTCGGCCTGCGCGAGGTCGGCGTCGAGCTTCTGCTTGTTCGGGATGGTGGCCGGCACATATAACGGCGTGCCGGCAAGCGACATCGCTTCCGGTTTGGTCTGGGCCGACGCCGTCACTGCGATTAAGGCAACTGCCGCGGCGGTGATGATCGCAACTCTTCTCATGAACGGTCTCCTGAAGTGGCCCTGGCTTCTTCGCTTTCGAGCAATCCCTGCTGAACCGGCAGATCGATCTTGCGCGCCACCGTTTCAAGCGGCTCCACTACCGGCACTTCCTTCACGCTGCCGGCGCCAAGCTCGCGGAAGCGCCGCGCCTTGACGAACACGTTGTTCTCGAACGAGCCAACCAGCTTGTTGAACGTCGAAAACGAGCCGTCCATGCGCTTGCGCAGGTCTTCGAGATGTTCGGCCATGGTCGCGACGCTTTCATGCAGGGCGCGCCCTAAACGGCTGATCTCCTCGGCGTTGATGGTCAGGCGTTGCTGATTCCAGCCGTAGGCGGCCGACCGCAGCAGCGCAATCAGCGTCAGCGGACTGGCAATGAGCACCTTCTGCCTGACGCTGAAATCGATCAATGTGGAGTCGCGTTCAAGCGCCGCCATGTAGATTGCTTCGGCGGGCAGGAACAGGATCACCACCTCCGGCGATCCCGGCAACGCGTCCCAGTACGACTTTTCACCCAGCTTCCTGACGTGTTCCTTCACCTGGCGGACGTGATCGGCAAGCTTGCCGCTGCGAATGCCATCTTCGGTCGCGGCCTGCGCATCGAGGAACGCTTCCAGCGGCGCCTTCGCGTCGACGACGATGGTGCGGCCGCCGGGGAGGTTGATGATCATGTCGGGCCGCATGCGGCCGCCGTCGGCGAAGATCGTCGGCTGCTCGTCGAAATCGCAGTGGTCGAGCATGCCCGACAGCTCCACCACTTTGCGCAGCTGCACCTCGCCCCATTGGCCGCGGACGCCGGGCGAGCGTAGCGCGCGCACGAGATTCTGCGTCTCCTGCTGGAGTTGCTGCTGCGTGTGGCCGACCAGGCCGAGCAGCGAGCGCATGTTGGCGCTGTCGTCGACGCGCGACTTCTCGACTTCCTTCAGCTTGGCGTCTACTTGCTGCAGCGTGTCTTTGATCGGCGAAACGAG
>DASVFC010000149.1:0-4620 GCA_036380235.1 Vicinamibacterales bacterium | reverse complement strand
GAGCGCGGTCTGCAGCCGGACGTCTACTTCGCTGCCGCTCGGGATCTGGCCGGCCCGAACTCCGCGGTTCGACCGCGGACTGCGGTCGTAGACAGAGGAGTTCCCGGTCGTGTTGCCGGCGTTCATCTGCGCCAGGAAGCGATCGATCCGATCGCTCAGGTTGCGCCGTTCACGCGCAGTCACGTTCTCACCGCGACGCGTCTTGACGCGAAGGTACGCAAGGTCGTCTTCTATTTCACGCAGTTCGGTTTCGTCGGCGGATGACTGCACCCGCGAATACGCGGCGCGCGCATCTTCGACGCGCCGTTCCAACGTCGCCAGATCGGCGGCCACCTGCGCGAACGCCACGTTCGCGGCAAGCAACACGGCAAGCATGCTCAATCCAAATCTCATCGTCACACCCCCAAGCGCGGTACACTGCGCTTCACCGTTGAGAGAGCAAGTGTCATGCCCGCCAGATTTGTCCGGTAATGGCGATGAACCAGGGTGGAAGCTCAACCGTCTACCGATTCTGTGGACTGTGCTTCCACGTACGGGGACAACCAACCCGGCGCGGTTTTTGAAAGAAAGCTGGCGAGGAATGATTATGAAATTGATGAGCCGCCTGCTCGTGGTGATCACCCTGGCCGCAACCACCGTTGCCGCGCAGACCAAGGTGACACCGCCGAAGAACAAATATACGCCGCAGCAGGACGTGCAGATTGGCCGCGAGGCCGCATCTGAAGTCCGGCAGCAGTATCCGCTGATCAGCGATGCGCAGATTCGTAACTACCTCGAACGCCTCGGCGATCGGCTGGTTGATGCCGCGCCCGCGGAGTTGAACAACCCGGTGTTCGAATATTCGTTCACCCCGGTGAACCTGAAAGACATCAATGCCTTCGCGCTCCCCGGCGGACCGATGTTCGTCAATCGCGGCATGATCGAGGCCGCGCACGGTGAAGGCGAAGTCGCCGGCGTGATGGCGCACGAGCTCGCGCACGTGCTGCTGCGTCATGGCACCGCCAACGCCACCAAGCAGCAAGGTTTCCAAATCGGCGCCATTGCCGGCGCCATTGCCGGAGCGGTGATCGGCGGCGGCCTCGGCGAGATCATCTCGCAAGGTTCGCAGTTCGGCCTCGGCACCTGGTTGATGAAGTACAGCCGCGATTACGAGCGGCAGGCCGACATTATCGGAGCGCAGATCATGGCGCGCGCCGGCTACGACCCGCGCGACCTTGCGCGGATGTTCGAGACCATCCAGAAGCAGGGCGGCGGCAGCCCGCCGCAATGGCTGAGCAGCCACCCGAATCCGGGCAATCGCACGCAGTACATCAACGCCGAAGCGCAGCAGCTGCGTATCGGGCCCCGCCCCAGCGACAGCGGCTTTCAGCAGGCACGGTCACGATTCGCATCGTTGCCACCTGCACGCACGATGGCCGAGATCGAACGCGCCGGCGGTGCCGGTAACGGTGAAGGTGTTCCCGCCTCGGTGGGCCGCGTCGGCCAGCCAGTACCGCCGCCGTCGGGTCAGTACCGCACGGTGCAAGGCGGAGAACTGTTCCAGGTGCAGGTCCCGTCGAACTGGCAGGCCGTCCCGAGCAACAGTTCAGTGAAATACGTGCCGCAGAACGGCTACGGCGAATACCGCGGCCAGGTTACGCTGACACACGGCGTCGAGCTCGGTGTCGCCCGCGCGTCGTCACGCGACTTGAACGAGGCCACGCAAGCGTTGATTCAGGGTTTCATCAACGGCAACGAGGGAATGCAGCTGGCGGGCCGGCAGCAGCAGGGGCGTCTCGCCAATCGCACCGCGATCCGCACGCCGCTCATCGGCCGCTCCGCTCTTGGTGGCGGTGAACGCGTCGATGTCTACACGACGATGCTGCGCGACGGCAACTTGTTCTACTACCTGAGCGTCGTGCCCGAACGCGAAGAAGGCAATTACGCCGGCGTGTTCGAACGCGTTGCGCAGACCATTCGCTTGAACGATAGATAACGATCGTCGAGGGGCGGACGTTCACGTCCGCCCCTCTGCAGCCGCCCTAGTGCGGCAGCAACAACGCGTTGCCGACATATTCCGTGATGGAGAGCCGGCACGCGTGATCGCCGATATATCGCGTCGCGTGCCACGTGTTGGACGGCACGTACACCACATCTCCTTCGCTGGCGATGAACGGCTGCTGTCCTTCGAACGCGTAGCGAATCTTTCCTGAAAACACCAGCCAGAACTCGGCGCTTTCGGCGTGGAAGTGTCCACGATCGCCAGAATCAAGCGGCGGCAGATTCTTTTCGTGGCCGTACAACACGAGCATCTCCGACTTGTCGTCGCGGACGAAACGGCCGCCGGCATACTTCTCGTTCTTGGCGGCAGCGGCATGAATGTTCAGGTGCGGCTGGTTGAACTCGTCGTATCGTCCCGGCGTGCGATTGATCCGCACTTGCGTCCAAGTACTACCCTGCGGCGGAGCCGGGCGCTCTACATCGTCAGGGAACAGCGTCTTCGCCCCGGCGACGTTGACGGCGAATCGTAAGCTCGGTGTATCGCCGATGGTTTCCAGCGCGTAGATCGTCTGGCGCGGAATATTGACCAGCGATCCGCGCTTGGCAACGAACGGCTCCTGCCCTTCGATCTCGACGCGCACCTCGCCTTCGACAACGGCAAACCACTCGCGGGTGTCGGGGTGAAAGCGCTTCGACACTATGGTTCCAGGTGCCGCCGAAAGATACTCCGCGGTCAATCGGCCGTCGTTCACGAGGAGCTCACGCCAGTTCGGCCGGCCTTTGTGCTTTGCCTTCAACTCGGCGAGCTTGATCCACGGCTTGTGGATGCCGGTATAACCCGGGGTCTTCACCGGCTTCGGCGCCCATGCACTGGTGGGCACTGGTTTAGGCGGCGGTTGTTGCGCGCAAATGACAGCGCTGCTGTGGAGCATCGCGGCAACCGTGATCAGGGCCGGTAGTTTCATGAGGTTTTCGCGCATCTTATTCGCGAACCGTGTCAGAAGTTCGTCGATCAACCGGCGAAAATGAGGTTTTTCACCACAAATCAACTGGAACGAATCTTGGTAATTCTCTGACGTGAACGTTTGGAGGTGCCCTGATGAAGTCTAAAACCTCAGCCGCGACTCTCGGACTCGTTGGCGGACTCGCGCTCGGCGTGTGGATCGGGTCAGAGATGACCTCGGGCAATGAAGCCCCGACACCCGGGCCCGCCGTGGTCGCCACCCAGGTGGCCGAGGAGCCCGCGGCTCCAGCGACGCCGCCGCCCGCCAGAGCCAAACGCGTGCGCGTTGCGCGCGCGAGCGCGCCGGCGGCCGTCGCCGCGCCGGCACCGGAATCCACGCCTAAACTCGTGATGACGATTCCGGTGTCGGCGCCAGAACTACACCAGCGAATGAAGCCGGTCCTCGCCCGCGGCACCAAGTTGCCGCTGGCCGTGGAAGGTTTCACCAGCGCCGAGCAGTTCGCCACGCTCGCGCACGCCGCAAAGAACACGCAGGTGCCGTTCATCCTGCTGAAGCATCGCGTGCTGACCGAAGGTCAGTCGCTGGAGCAGGCGATCCGCGCGTCGAAGCCTGACCTGGACGCCAGGGCTGAAGCCGCCCGTGCGCGCGACGCGGCGAGGTCCGACATCGCGTCGTTGACCTCCGCCGCCACGGCGAGCAACAACTAGAAATCGAGGTTGGCTGTCAGGCGCGTTCCGTCACGATGGAACGCGTCCGACAGCAACCGGATCCGGCGTCGTGCCTCGGTGAGGTCGTGGTTGCCGAGCGTGATGTTGAGCAGGTCGATATACCACGGCAGCTTCACCTCATCGAGCACGTAGCTTTCCACAATCTCTCGCGCGATCGGCAGCGTCGTAGTTTTTGAGTTGTCGTGAACGTCGCGATGGCCAGCCGTCAACAGCTTCGCGTACTCCTCGGTAAGTAATCGTTCGAACAAGTCGCGCGTGAATGTGTCGCCGGACTTGGTGCCGGTTGCGGGATCGTCCTCGGTGAGGGTCGCGCGTTTGTGCAGCCACTCCCACAGGATGCTCAACCGGATCTCTCCGGTCGCCATGTCCTCCATCAAATACAACACATCGTCATTGCCGAAGAAGTCCGCCGGTTTCAGCGCGGCGGCCTGCAGGCCTTGACCGAAAGCGTTGCCGTACTGGATAGCCACGCTCAGCAGGTCGCGCGCGCCTCGCACCGTTCGCGCCGCGGGCTCGAGTCTCGCGAGATCGGCGGCGTCCTGATCGGTATACGTCAGCGGCGGGAAGGCGCGCCCGAGTTGATTCGGCGCCGCTGCCTTTTCCCACACCGGGCGGACGATATGCACCATCTTCCAGTGCGCCACCCACTTACCGCTTGCACCCTCTCGCTGTTCGCGCTCGGCGCCGGCAACAGCGCGCTTCATGCCGGCGGCGACGCCGTCCGCGGAACCGACCGGGATGTTCGGCTCCATCCCGCCTTGCCACAGCGCGCGCTGTCCGTTGGCGTCAGGAGTATTGACGGCGCGGCGCACGCGATCTTCGTAGGTGCACATGTAGCCGTAGGTCATCGTGATCTGATCGATGTTCGGGTTGATGAACGAATGATCCCACGCGAGGGCGTCTGACACGCTGTTGATGTAGTCCCAACGGCCCGTATTGAAGCCAAC
>DASVFC010000148.1:0-2560 GCA_036380235.1 Vicinamibacterales bacterium | reverse complement strand
TCACCGAGCATCTTGCCGGCGCCGAGCACGACCGACGACAACGGATCTTCAGCGCTCGACACCGGCAGCCCGGTCTCCTCGCGCAAACGCTTGTCGAGATTGCGCAGCAGCGAGCCGCCGCCGGTGATCACGATCCCGCGATCGACGATGTCGGCGGACAACTCGGGCGGCGTGCGCTCGAGCGCCACGCGCACCGCGTCGACGATCACGTTGACCGTTTCCGCGAGCGACTCGCGAATCTCTTCGTCGGTGATCGTGATCGTCTTCGGCACACCCTCGATCAAATGGCGGCCCTTGATCTCCATCGTCATGCGCTCGTCGAGCGGATACGCGGAGCCGAGCTCCATCTTGATCTGCTCGGCGGTGCGTTCGCCGATCAGCAGGTTGTAGGTCTTCTTGATGTACTGGATGATCGCTTCATCCATCTCGTTGCCGGCGACGCGCACCGCCTTGCTGTAGACGATGCCGGCAAGCGAGATCACCGCAATGTCGGTGGTGCCGCCGCCGATGTCGACGATCATGCTGCCCGCGGGCTCGGTGATCGGCAGGCCGGCGCCAATCGCCGCCGCCATCGCTTCCTCGATCAGGTGCACCTCGCTGGCTTTGGCACGGTACGCCGAATCTTTCACCGCCCGCTTCTCCACCTGGGTGATTTCCGACGGCACGCCAATGATGATGCGCGGCCGCACCCAGACGTTGCCGTTGTGCGCCTTCTTGATGAAATACGTCAGCATCTTCTCGGTGACGTCGAAGTCGGCAATGACGCCGTCCTTCATCGGCTTGATGGCGACGATGTTGCCGGGTGTGCGGCCCAGCATCTCCTTGGCGCCGGTGCCGACGGCTTCAACGCGGCCGGTCACCTTGTTGACCGCCACCATCGACGGTTCATTGACGACGATGCCGCGGCCCTTGGCGTACACGCAAGTGTTCGCCGTGCCCAGATCGATGGCCAAGTCAGTGGAGAGAAACGAAAGCAGCGAACCAAGACCCATGTTGTGCAGAACCGTGCAATCGCCTTTGGTTAGTCCGGCTGGGCGATGCGAACGCCGTTTTTGCCCGAATCCTTGACCTGGTACATGGCCATATCGGCCGCCCGTACCAATTCTTCAGCTGATGCAGCGACGTCCGGGAGCGTCGCCACGCCGACCGAGGCCGTGAGATGGAGGCTGAGACCGTCACCCGCGAGAAACGGGTGCGCGCCGAGCCGCTCACGAACACGGTCACCCACCGCCGCGGCACCTTCCGAACCGGTGTCGGGCAGAATGATTGCGAACTCGTCACCGCCGAAGCGGGCAACGACGTCGGTTTCACGCGCGCAGCGGCGGATCACGGCCGCCGCTTCGACCAGCGCTTTACTGCCGGCCTGGTGCCCGTGTACGTCGTTGACGCCCTTGAACCCGTCGAGGTCCATGAAAAGCAACGAGAGTGGTCGGCCTGAACGGGAGGCGCGCTTGGCTTCTCGGCGCAACACCTGATTCAGGTAGCGGGAGTTGTAAAGCTGCGTGAGATCGTCGGTCACCGAGAGCGCTTCCGAACGTCTCAATCGCAGCGCATTATCGAGCGCCTGCGCCGGCCCCTCGAGCATGATCCCGAGCAGCTGGCCAAGTGCGGGCG
Organism: Vicinamibacterales bacterium; assembly: GCA_036380235.1. Classification (GTDB taxonomy): domain Bacteria; phylum Acidobacteriota; class Vicinamibacteria; order Vicinamibacterales; family UBA2999; genus 12-FULL-67-14b. The sequence continues at coordinate 946 of DASVFC010000148.1, read as the reverse complement.
GTATGTGCGGCGTTTGCGTCGCCGCCTGCCGTTCCATTACCACCAGGGCCGCAATGGTTTGCGCGCGGCACCGCAGTGGCCATCCAATTACCGCGCCTGCGGCTCCGCCGGCGCGCGTGTCTTTCCGTAAATCCGCCGCAACCAGCTCGCGGCCGCGACCAATGACCCATCGCGCCACCTCGGTCGCGATCGGTGCAAGCGCCGGCCCCATGCCCTTTGAAGACAGGCCGACGATCTGACCATCGAGGTCAGCCGCGAATACGCCCGACGCCGGCGCCTTGAACCATTCCTCGGCGCGGTTGACGACCAGTTTGCCGATGCTTTCCGGATCGAGCGAATCGTGCGAGGCGCGTAACAACGCCAGCACGTTCTCAGGCCGTTCGAGCCGGCTTTTGAGAGCGCGCTGGCCGCGTCGCAATCGTGCGGCCAGATCCGGACGGCGAGAACCGCCGTAAGTCATTCAACTGACTGAATATATCACGATCACGGCGGTTCCAAAGGGTTCCAGGGAGTTACAAGGGTTCCTAAAGTTCAAAAAAGCTCTCGAATCCTTTGGAACCGTTTGCTTTGGGTTAGCATAGTGGTTTCTCTTCAAGGAACTATCGAATGACGATGCTCGATCGGATGCGACGCCACAAGGGCTGGCTCAAATGGAGTCTTGCCCTGGTCGTCCTGACCTTTGTGGTCTTCTACATTCCCGACTTCCTGACGCCCAGCGTCGGCGCCTCCCCGAATGAGGTGCTCGCGGAAGTGGAGGGCGAGCCGATCACGGTCGGCACGTTCCAGCGCCGCTACAACGCGCAGGTGCAGGCCTATCGCAACGCTTACGGCGGGCAGCTGAACGACCAGTTGTTGAAACAACTCGGCATCGATCGGCAGATTCTCAATCAGCTCGTCGATGAAGAGGCGATGGTCGCCGAAGCGCTCCGCCAGGGCATTACGGTAA
>DASVFC010000147.1:0-5061 GCA_036380235.1 Vicinamibacterales bacterium | reverse complement strand
GCTCGCGGCTTTCATGGCGGGGCTGGCCATCGGCAGCGCGATTTCGAGCCGCGTGCTCAAACGCGGATGGTCGCCGCTGATGGCGTTCGGCATCGCGGAGATTCTGGTCGGCATCACCGGCCTCCTCTCGCCCGTGCTCCTGGACGCCGCATCGTCCATCTACGCAATCTTCCACCACGCTTCGCCTGATTCGCTCGGCATGTTGACGGCTGCACGGCTGATCGCATCGTTCGCGATCCTGGCCGTGCCTACCGCGATGATGGGCATCACGTTGCCGCTCTTGAGCGCGGCGGTCTCGGTGCCCGGCCGCGCCAATGGCACCGGCATCAGCCTGCTCTATGCGATCAACACGCTGGGAGCGATGACGGGCACCTTGTTGAGCGGGCTGATCCTGATTCCGGCCATCGGCATCCAGAGGTCGTTCCTGCTGGCGGCGACGGTGAATGTTGTGGTCGGTCTGGTCAGCGTGTGGCTGGCTCGCGGCCAGCCATCGGTGGTTGGCGATCAAGCGTCGGCCACCGGCGATCAGCCAGCGGCAAAAGGCGCTGCGAAGCTGACGCCGCTCTTCATCGTCGTCGCGATTTCAGGGTTCGCATCGCTTGGCCTCGAGATCGTGTGGTTCCGGTTGATGCTGCAGTTCGTGATTGCGACCACGGAGGCTTTCACGGCGATGCTGGCGACGGTGCTCGGCGGCATCGCGATCGGCGGACTGATCGCCGCGGGGCTGCTGCGTCGGTCGCGAGATCAATATGTGTCTCTTGGAATGGTGCAGGCGCTCACCGGGGTTGCGGCTGCGGGCAGCATGACGTTTCTGCTGTGGACCGTGGAACACGGCTGGAAGACCATGGGCCTTTGGCCCGCGGTGCTCACCGCGATCCTGCCTCCATCAATTCTGATGGGCATCGGATTTCCGCTGGCGCTCGGCATTGCCGGTCGCCGCGGCGATAGCGACCGTGAGCACGACATCGCGCGCCGGGTCGGCAGCATGTATTCGCTGAACGTCGCCGGCGCCATCGCGGGCTCGCTGCTGGCGGGGTTCGTCCTGCTGCCGCGACTTGGGAGCGTCAACGCCTTGATCGCGCTGTCGGCGATGTTCGTGGTCTCCGGCGCGTGGCTGATCGGGTTGCGGCGCCGGTGGCTCCTGTTGGCCGTGCTGCTTGCCGCATTCGGCTGGTTGTCGCGAGATTTCCCGGATCCTTTCAAGATCGCGATCGATCGCCGCTATGGCAGCCAGTTGCTGGAGTTCTGGCGGCACGAGGGTGCGCAAACCGCGGTCAGCGTTCGCGCCTCTGAATTTCAGCACGTGCTCTATCTCGACGGGCTGCACCAGGCGAACGATCAACCTGAGATGGTACGCCTGCATCGCGCCATTGGCCACCTGCCGATGGTGTTGCACGGCGATCCGAAGCAGGTGCTGGTCGTTGGGATGGGCGGCGGCGCCACGCCCGGCGCCGTGACGCAATATCCCGGCGCGCATATCGAGATCGTCGAGCTTGCCGAAGGTGTGCGGCAGGCGGCGCGGTTCTTCAAACACGTCAACTACGATCTGCTCGCCAATCCCAGCGCGAACATCCGCATCGATGACGGCAGGAATTTTCTGTCGTATAACAATCGGCGGTTCGACGTCATCACCGCAGACATCATTCAGCCCGGGCATGCCGGCGCCGGCCACGTCTATTCGCGCGAATACTTTTCGCTGGTGCGCAACGCGCTCGAAGACGACGGCGTGGTGCTGCAGTGGATCGGGCATCGCCCGCGGCTGGAATACACGCTGATCATGCGCACGTTCCTCAATGTGTTCCCCGACGCGACGCTCTGGTATGACGCCAACTTCATGGTCGGCACCCGGCGGCCGCTGCGCGTGGATCCGCGGGCGCTCGATCGGCTGCGGCAGAACGCGCAGACGAGGGAGGCGCTCGACGCGGTGGGGTTGACCGGCTTCGACGTGTTGCGGAGTTGGTATACGGCAGGCGCCGACGAGATGCGCGCGTTTATTGGCGACGGGCCGGTTCTCACCGACGACCGGCCGCTGGTCGAGTACCATCACTGGTTGCCGCGGCCGGAGGAGCAACCCCCGCTCGATCTGTCGTCGCTCAAAGGAGATTTTGCGCGACATGTCCATTGATACGGTGTTCCTCGATGCCGGGGGCGTGCTTTGCCACCCGTCGTGGGCGCGGGTGGCGGACGCGCTGGTACGACACGGCGCGCCAGTGACCGCCGCCGCGTTGGCGGCCGCTGAACAGAAGGCGACCTACGACATCGACAAGGCGTCGGTCGTCGGCAGCACCGACGATCGCGCGCGCGGCTGGTTGTACTTCAACTTAATCCTGCACCACGCTGGCGTGCTTCAAGGCGACGCCACCGACGCTGCCCTCGTCGAGCTGCGCGAATATCACCGCAACGACAATCTTTGGGAACACGTCGAGCCCGATGTGGCGCCGGCACTCGCGGCCCTCAAGTCGCGCGGCTTGAAACTCGTGGTGGTGTCGAACGCCAATGGCCGGCTGCGGCATCTGTTCGACCGCGTCGACCTCACGAAGTGGTTCGATCACGTCCTCGACTCGCACGAGTGGGGCGTCGAGAAGCCGGATCCGCGGTTGTTCAAGCTCGCGCTGGAGCAGTCACGCGCGGAACCGTCGCGGACGGTCCACGTCGGCGACCTCTATCACGTTGATGTGGTCGGCGCGCGCAATGCCGGGCTACGTGAGGGTGTGCTCTTCGACATGGCGGGACTCTACGACAACGTCGATTGTCCCCGTGTCGGTTCGCTCGCGGCGCTCGTCGAGTGGATCGACAAGCCGAGCGGAAACCAGACGCGGAACCGCGTGCCCTGACCTTCCTTCGACGTGACGCGCAACGCTGCGCGATGGCCGCGAACGATGCCGCGTACGGCGGCCATGCCGAGCCCGCGGCCGGTGTCCTTGGTCGAATAGAACGGATCGAACATGCGTGCCATCGTGTGCTCGCTCATGCCAATGCCGTTGTCGACCACGTCGATGAAGACATAGGGGCCGGGCTCGACCTGATCGCCGAACGTCATCTGCTGCAGCATCGCCTTATTTAGCGTCTCGGTCCCTGTTTCCACCGTGATCACGCCGTGATCGTCCACGGCCTCGGCCGCATTCACGATCAGGTTCAACACTACCTGGCGAATCTGCGTCGGATCCGTTTCCACCAACGGCAGCGGCCCGGGGCTCTTATAGGTGAGCGTGCAGTGTCGTGCCACTGATGCCGCCAGCAGATCGACCATCTCCTTCACCAGCCCGTCGAGATCGACCCGCTCGGCCACCACGCGTCCGCCGCCCGAGTAGGCCAGCATCTTCGACACGAGATCGGCGGCGCGTTGCGCGCCGATCACGATCGCCTCGGCGGCGCGCCGTTGATCGGATTCGGGCGGCGACGTGATTGCGAGGAGATCGGCGTTGCCGAGGATGCCTGTCAGCAGGTTGTTGAAGTCGTGCGCGACGCCGCCGGCCAGCACCATCAGGCTCTCGTTCTTCTGTTGCTCCTGCACGCGGCGTTCGAAGGCGTAACGTTCGGCTTCGTTCCGGCGGCGACTCGAGATGTCGTGCACCAGCACCAGCCAGCCGACGAATCGCTGCTGCGAGTCGCGCACCGCCGACACCTTGATCTCAAAATAGCGTGGCCCGGGTTCGACTTTGACGATCGCCGGTTGCCCGTTGACGTCGGGTCGCGCCTCCGCGGTCGACTCGTTCCACCACGACACCACTTCGTCAATCGGGCGACCGAGGCTCACCATCGAGGCGCCGGTGAATCGTTCCGCGGCCGCGTTGAGATCGACGATGCGGCGTTGCGCATCGAGCACCAGCACGCCGTCATCCATGCTGTCCACGACCATGTCTCGCGCAACCGGCACGAGGCCGAACAATCGGTAGCGATAGATGGCGACCGTGAAGCAGGCGCCGGATACGGTGAACGCAATCGGCGTGAGATCGAGCCCGGTGACGGGCATCAAGCCCGTGAGGTAAAGCAGATTGCCCGTCCACGGGACCACTGCGCCGGCGATGATCATCGCCGTCTGGCGCCGGTAGGGCGGTGGGAACCGTCGCAGGCTGCGCACCAGGATCATCGTCCCGACGAGGACGAGCAGGTAGCTGTAGGTGACGTGCACCCAATACCAGGGTCCGCCCCTATAGACGAGCCTCGCGCCCATCGGCGTTTCTACCGTTTCGATCTCCGCCCAATGCAGGCCGTGTTGCTCGTTGGTGAGGACGAGTAGAAACGTGATGGCGGGTACGATCCACACTGCGACGCGGAACAGGCGGTCGGACGACAGTCGCCACGCGACGCGGCTGTAATCGCCCGCGAACATCAGCCACAACACGCCGACTGGCGCCACGCCGAGATATTGGAATTTCGCGATGACGATGCGAGCTTCGCGGTCGTCGACGACGGTGTGCATGGCGCTGGCGAGGCTCCACAGCGCCACTGCCATCATCAACCAGCTGAACGCGGCGCTGCCCGGGACCCCGCGGCGCGTGCGCGCAACGACGGCGGCCCAGATGGAAAGTGCCGTGGACGCGAACAGGGCCGCCACGTGCACAAGGGTTTGCCAGAACAAGAGGTTCCCATTATCGGTGCAAACTGCTTGCTGAGCTAAGTTGCCAATGGATCTCTGTTACACTCGAAGATAGCTGTAGGGATTGGGCCGCCCAGGGCGGCCTTCGGTGTTTCAGGGCCTAAGGTAGCGTCAGTCCTCAGGGATTCCCAGTTTCATCTTCCTTCAGCGTGACGAGGAGCAGACGATGGGTCGGAAGTTGTACGTGGGAAATCTTCCCTACACCGCGGCGGAGCAGGATCTTCAGGAATTGTTCGAGCGCGTAGCACCGGTGGAATCCGTGACCGTGATGCGCGACATGGCGACCGGGCGCGCGCGTGGGTTCGGCTTCGTCGAGATGGCGACCGACGAAGGCGCGCAGAAGGCCATCACCGAGCTGCACGAATCGCAGCTGGGCGGTCGCACGCTGACCGTCAACGAAGCCCGTCCGAAAGAGCCGCGCGGTCCCGGTGGTGGCGGCGGCGGCTTCGGCGGCAATCGGG
>DASVFC010000146.1:0-2502 GCA_036380235.1 Vicinamibacterales bacterium | reverse complement strand
CGTTACACCATTTCTGGCGCGGACTATACTGATTCGTTACCGATGACCCCGGCCACGGCGATCACTCCCGCTCCGCTCGATCCGGCGGCGCTCGCGCGCGCGCTCGACGTAACCGGAGCCGGCGCGGTGACGACGTTTGTGGGGTTGGTACGCGATCACAATCTCGGCCGCCGCGTGTTGCACCTCGAATACGAAGCCTATGAGCCGCTGGCCAGGCGTGGGCTGGATTTGATCATCGAGGAAGCGCGCCAGCAGTGGCCGGCGGTGAAGATGATGATTCACCATCGCATCGGGCGGATCGAGATCGGCGACGCGAGCGTGGCGATTGCCGCCGCCTCGCCGCATCGCGCCGACGCGTTCGCCGCGGCCCGCTATGCGATCGAACGCATCAAGCAGATCGTGCCGATCTGGAAGCATGAGTACTTCGAAGGTGGCGATGTCTGGATTGAAGGCGCGACGGCCGATCCCGACAACGCCGAAGCGCGCGAGAAAGCGATGAAGATCGCATGCACGTAACTGTGCGGCTGTTCGCGCGGCTGCGCGATATCACCGGCGCCGGCGAGCTGACGCGCGAGGCGCCCGACGGCGCCAGCGTGCGCACCGTGTGGTCGTCGCTCGTCAACGAATATCCGGAACTGTCCGCATACGAGAAATCGATCTCGTGCGCGGTCAACGAGGATTACTCCCGCTTCACCGCCGCCGTGGCGGACGGAGACGAGATTGCGTTCCTGCCGCCCGTCTCGGGTGGATGATTGGTATGTTCGATAAACTGGCCTCGATCGAGGCGAAATACGAAGAGTTGACCGCATCGCTCGGCACCCAGCAGGTGCAAAGCGACGCCAACGAATATCGCAAGCAGGCCAAGGCGCTCGCCGAGATCGAAGAGCTGGTGCAGACCTACCGGCAGTACAAGTCGGTCGAAAAGGAGATCGCCGATAACGAGGAGCTGGTCAAGGGCGGCGACCCGGAGATGCGCGATCTCGCGCTCGAGGAGCTGAACGACCTCAACGTTCGCAAGGGACGCCTGTCCGATCAACTTCGGTTCCTGCTGATCCCCAAGGATCCCAACGACGAGCGGAACGTGATGCTCGAAATCCGCGCCGGCACCGGCGGCGAGGAGGCGGCGCTGTTCGCCGGCGATTTGTACCGCTGCTACACGCGTTATGCGGAACGCCAGCGCTGGCGGATCGAGCTGATGTCACTCAGCGAAGCCGGCCAGGGCGGCATCAAGGACGTCGTCGTCAGCATCGAAGGCAAGGGCGCTTATAGCAAGCTGAAATACGAAAGCGGTGTCCATCGCGTGCAGCGCGTGCCGGCCACCGAGGCGAGCGGCCGCATCCACACCTCGGCGGCCACCGTTGCCGTGCTGCCGGAAGCTGACGAGATCGACATCCAGATCAACGAGAAGGACATCCGCATCGACACGTTCTGCTCGAGCGGTCCGGGCGGCCAGAGCGTCAACACCACGTATTCGGCCGTCCGCATCACGCACCTGCCGACCGGCATCGTGGTGTCGCAGCAGGACGAAAAGTCACAGGTGAAGAATCGCGCCAAGGCGATGAAGGTGCTCCGCTCGCGGCTGTACGAAGCGGAACTGCAGAAACAGAACGACGCCATCGCCAAGGAACGCAAAGGCCAGGTCGGCACCGGCGACCGGTCGGAGAAGATTCGCACCTACAATTTCCCGCAGAGCCGCGTCACCGATCACCGGATCAATTTCACCACCCATCAGCTGCAGAACGTGCTCGACGGCAACCTCGACGAACTAATCGACGCCTTGACCACGCATTACACTGCCGAGAAGCTGCGCGAGGCGACGCAGAGTCCTGCATAGATGAATCTCAGACAGCGCATCGTTGCCGCCAGGGCGCGACTCATCGCCGCCGGCGTCGACCACAACGAGGCGGTGCTCGATACCAACCTGCTGGCGCGCCAGGTGCTAGGCTGGTCGCGCGCCGAGTTATTGATGCGCCAGGACGATCCGCTGCCAGAAGGGTTCGAAGCTCGGTTCAACGCATTGATCGAGCGGCGCGCGCGCCGGGAGCCCGCGGCCTACATCTGCGGCACGCAGGAATTCTGGAGCCGTGACTTCGAAGTTACTCCCGATGTGCTGATCCCGCGGCCCGAGACGGAGTTAATCGTCGAGGAGCTGCTGAATTTGCTGCCCGTTGATGCGCCGGCCCTGCCGCGCCGCGTTGCCGACATCGGCACCGGATCGGGCTGTATCGCGATCAGTGTCGCCGCCGAACGGCCCTCCGTGCACGTCGTCGCCACCGACATCTCGAGAGCCGCACTCGACGTGGCGCGTCGCAACGCCGCTCGCATCGGCGTCGCGCCGCGGATCGAGTTTCTCGAGTGCGCGTATCTCTCCGGCAGCGCGGGCCCGTTTGATTTCATCCTCGCCAACCCGCCCTACATCAGTAATGCGGAGTACGAGAACCTGGCGCCGGAAGTGCGTGAATACGAACCACAGTCGGCGTTGATGGCCGGCGACGACGGCCT
>DASVFC010000145.1:0-3515 GCA_036380235.1 Vicinamibacterales bacterium | reverse complement strand
TCGAGCTGCCGCGACAGCAGACCCAACAGCGGGAAGCGCACTTCGATGTTGCCAACGAACAACCGATTGCCGAACAGTTCGTCGCCACATACGCGTGTGGCGTGGGGCCGGCAGTAGTGCAGATCGTCGCGGTGGCCGCGCACGTAGTAACTCGACCCGAGATAACTCGGCAACAATCGCGGGTCGCTGCTGTCGCTGCCATAGCGCGCCGAGTGCACCATCCGCACGGCGATGGTGAACGGACGGATCGGCATTGCGTAATGCCGCAGGTCGGCAATCAGGCTGGTATACAGCAGGTCGCCCGCCGCCGGCGCGATCTCGAGGCGATAGCGCGAGCCGAGCAGCGGACCGGTCGGACCCGACACCGAGGTGTCGCGCACCAGCGCCGCACCGACCTCGGCCACCATCGTCGGCGCGCCGGCATCGGTCTCTACTTCGGCGTTGGCGAGCACGCGGCCGGTGGAGAGCGACGAGATCGACGTCTTCTGGTCGCGCCGGTATTGGGCATGCCTGACGCCGGCGAACATTTCCACCCGCAAGCTGCGGCTGAACGGGTACGCCATCACGCCGGCGGCGCGAACCTGGATACGTTGGAAATATTCGGTGCGCTGCAACAGGGCGTCCTGCCCGTCGTGATCGATTGCCGCCGACGTGCGAAAGCGCGCCACGCCCGGCTCGAGCTCCGCGAGCGCACCCCACGTCCACCGTCGCTCCTGGTTGAGGAACCGCAGTTCAAACGCCGCATCGCGGAGCCGGTTGCCGACCTGCACGGCGGCGCCGAACTTACGTTCCCCGAGCATGTCGCCAAACAACAGCGCACCGCCGCCTCGCACGACGGTGCCAAACGGGCCGCCGCCCGAGCTCAAGTAGGGCTGACCCAGACCCTCCAGTGACATACGTGGCCGATACGCGCGATCGCTCAGCGTCGACATATCGGGCAGACCGGTGTGGTAATCCGCCAGCATCGTGTTGACGCGCCCGACTGGCTCGTCGCTCGGGCGAACGCTGGCGCCGGTCCCGTCCGCATAGGCGCGCAAGGAGGAAGCGATTTGTGCGCGATCGAACACGACGAGCCGTGGTCGCCCGCGCGTGTAGACGGTGAACGCCAACGTCTGCTCGTTCCGCGACACCGAAAACGCCGGACCGGTGGGCGTGATGCCGCTTACCCCGGTGGCCACATTCGTGACCTGCTCGATGGCCCCGTTCTCCAGATCGACTCGAAACACGTTCGCAACACCGTCCGGATCGCCGATGAAATAGAGATACCGATCATCGGCCGACCACTGCGGATTCAACTGGAAGTCGCCGACCGCGGTGTCGACCGATCGCACTTCGCGCGTTGCCACCTCGATCACCCCGAGACGCGGGGGCCCGATTCGCAACGTCGCCGGGTCGCTGGCAAAACGTTCTGAAACGAACGCAATCGTGTGTCCGTCGTTCGACCACGCCGGCTGCATATCGGCAAACACATCGTCGGTGAGCTGTTTGACCGCACCGGTGGTGACGTCGGCAACGTACAAATCGGTGGCGCCGCCGGTGATGGCCGAGAACGCAATCGATACCCCGTCAGGCGACCACGTCGGCGACAACACCTGGCCGACGCCGGGAAACAGCAGCTCGCGATCGCGTGCGCCGTCCTGCATGTCGATCAATTGCAGCGCCGCTCGCCCCTGGCGCACAACGGCGAACGCGAACCACTTGCCGTCCGCGCTCCACGCCCCCGCCGATCTGAGCGGTTGCAGGCTGTCGAATTTCGCGCTAGCGGCGGTCGTGGCCAGCTTTCGAATCACCGTGCCGCTCTTTACGTCGGCGAGATACAGATCGAGCGACAGGCGATCCTTCTCGGAGAAGAACACCGCCCGTGTACCATCGGGGCTCAGCGACGGGCCGATCTGCATGTGCTCCCGCGTCCAGCCTCGATACCGGTCGCGGCCCTCGCGCGCATGCCCGTATTGCTCTTGTGCGTATTTCCGCCAGCTGTCGTACAGCGAATCGAGTTCCTCGCCAGTGGCGTGCTGCATCCGATCCTTCAGCCGCCGTTGTTTGCGACCGGGCTTCAGCGCCTTCTCGACAATATCGTCGCCAAATCGCTCGCCGAGGTAGGACCAGAACGCATGACCAAACAGGTACGGCGACATGTCGCGAGCAGCCGCATCGATGCGGTCGGGAATACGGTCGCTCAGTACGGCGTCGCGGATCCACATTGATGCGGCCGGCGTCAGCGTGCCCTTGGCGAGGTACTCAGCCATGCCTTCGATGAACCACAGCGGCTGGCCGGTATCGCGACCGTAATGCCGGGCGATGTCGAATTGAAACGCGTGCACGAGCTCATGCCCGAGCACGCGATCGGTCTCGGCGAGTGTCGGTGCAAACGGCATCACGATCCGGCGGCGCGCGCCCTCCGTCACACCGCCGATCGAGTCTGACAGGATGCCCGACACGACATTGGTTTGTGAAAACTCGGCCTGGTTGCCATACAGCACCAGCGGCTGACGTCGATCGAAGTGGTGATTCAGCAGCGTCGATAGCCGCGCGTACCACCGCTCGGCGAGCCGCGCCGCCGTGCGGGCGGCGGCCGCTTCCTGCGGATAGTAATAAATGTCGAAGTGCTCCGTTGCCAGGATCTGGAAATCGAAGTCTTCGTACTCGACCTTGTTACGGCCGAAGTACTGCGCATCGGCGGACGTCGCCGTGCACAACGACACCGCGAACGCGCACGTACGCACGAGTAGATGAAGAACACGCATGCCTGCGACCAATCGACGATCGGTTGTAGTGAAGAAAGCGCGGAGGGCCGACGCTTTGTATGCGTGTTTCTAACTTACGAGGTGAGTCGAGTCAAGAACGAACGACCCAGCAATCGACCAACGCGCGCGGAAATTATCTCCGCGCGCGAAGGCACCTTGTTACTGATGAGCTCGCTGCTCACCAGTTCGTGTTTCTACCAGCGGAATGTCAGACCGACCGTGCCGCGCCAGAAGCTGAAATTCTCGAAACCGAATTCGTCGCCGAGCAGATCGTCGTCTTCGATCGGATCGTCGTCATCACGCTGCTCGAGGCCGCGGAAGTAACGCACGTCACCGCGGATGCCGACGTTCTCGGTGAACTGGCCATTGAGGCCGCCGCCGATGTTGACGCCGAGATCGTTCGTCGACAGGTCATCGAACAGCGCACCGCCCGACACGTTGGCGCGGATCAAGCCGAGGCCCGTGGACAAGTACGGCTTCACGCCGGCGCCCATCGGCGGCGCCGACAACAGCAGGTTGGTCATCAACGTGGTGACGTTGCTGTCGCCGAAGTCGAAGTTGCGATCGCCCGCGGTGTCTTCGAAGAAGTTGGGAGACCAGCCAAAGTCAACTTCAAAACCAACGACATTCCGGTTCCAGCCGATGGTCGCGCCAAGGTCGAGACGACGCTCGACTTCGTCGTCACCGTCGGGGAAGTCGCCGAAGTCTGCGGAGCCGCCAAAGTTGGCTCCAACGAACGGTGAAACAAACCAGCTCTGCGCTGACGCC
>DASVFC010000144.1:0-2744 GCA_036380235.1 Vicinamibacterales bacterium | reverse complement strand
CGGCATCGTCGGCACCTTCTACAATCAGGTGCTCTTCGCAGACTTCGAGCTCGAGGCGCACCGGCTGGTGGAACAGGATCAGCCGATTACCTCGGAAGTGCTGAGCGGCATTTACGCCAGGCTGCTCAACGAGTACTGGGGCGACGCGCTATCGCCGGACCCGCGCGCGCAGCACACCTGGGCACGCATTCCGCATTTCTTCCAGTCGCCGTATTACGTCTATCAATACGCGACGTGCTTCGCGTCGACGGCGAAGATCATGGAAGAGATCAACAGCGACGATCCAGTCACGCGGAAAGCCGCGGTCGATCGATATTTGCAGCTGCTGCAGTCCGGTGGATCGGATCATCCGATGACGCTGCTGCAGAAGGCGGGCGTCGATCTCAGCAAACCCGAAACCGTCCGCGCCGTCTCGTCACAACTAAACGGCCTGGTCGACAAGCTTGAAGGGGAGCTCGCTTAACGCCCGCTTCGCTCGTAGCTCGCTCGCTCCCGGCTCGCTTCGCCAGTAGCTCGCTCGCCCCCGGCTCGCTTCGCCAGTAGCTCGCTCGCCCGCGAGTTATAAAGGTTAATAAGGTTATAAGGGTTATAAGGGTTATAAGGGTTATAAAAGTTATAAAGGTGGTTCTGGTTCTGTTCTAGGTTCGGTGGTTTGCCAACGAGAACCAGAACTAGAACCAGAACGACCTTTATAACCCTTATAACCTTTATGACCCTTATAACCGCTGTATCAGTCGATCCGCAGAGCTGCGAGCGGATCGATGCGCATCGCCTTCCGCGCCGGCACCAGCGCTGCCAGGGCTGCGATCAGCAGCAGCACCATCGGCACCGCGATGAACGTAGTGAGGTCGAACGACTCGATGCCGTAGAGTTGGCTGTCGAGCAGCGGCGCCAGCGGCAGCGCAGCGGCGACGCCGATCGCGATGCCGACGCCGGCCAGCTTCGCTGCCTGCCCCACAATCATCGTCAATAGCTCCGACGGCTGCGCGCCGAGGGCGAGCCGCACGCCGACTTCCCGCGTGCGCTCGCTGACGATCAGCGACATCACACCGTAGACGCCGATCGCGGCAAGCCCAAGGGCCAGTGCGCCGAACGCGCCGACGATGATCAGGATGAAACGCCGTGTCGCCACCGCTTCGGCTCGCAGCGTGCTCATGGTTCGCATGTCATAGAGCGGCAGGTTCTTGTCGATGCGCCGCGCCTCGGCGCGGATCGTTTCCGTCAACGCCGCCGGATCGCCGCTGGCGCGCACGACGATGAACGGCGAGACCGGGGGGCCCTGCTGCGCGGTGATATAGAGCTCCGGCTGCGGTTCCTCTTCGAGGCCGCCGTGGCGAATGTCGCCGATCACGCCGATGATCGTCGTCCATGGTCCCGTTGCGTTCGGTCCGGTGCGGACGCGCTGACCGACCGGATCCTGGTTCGGAAACAACCGGCGCGCCATCGTCTCGTTGATCACCGCGACTGACGGCGCGGTGGGGCCGTCGTTGGAGTTGAAGTCCCGGCCGCGGCGAATGGGAATCCCCATGGCTTTGAAGTAGTTGTGCATGGCGCGGCGGAACTGCACTTCAGGCAGTTCAGCAACCGGGACCGGCCGGCCATCGATCTGGACGGTCGTCGTCACCGAGGTACTGCCGAGGGGGACCCGCGTGGTGCCGCCGACGGACACCACGCCGGGCAACGCTTCCATGCGGGCGAAGAAGTCCTGGTAGAACGCGAGCCGATCGGTTGCAGTGGTGAGGCGCTGCGGGATGTTCATCTGCCACGTCAGCAGGTGTTCGCTTTCGAATCCGGGATCGACATTCGTTACGGACACGAAGCTGCGAAGCAGCAGTACCGATCCCGTGGTGATCGCCACCGCCAGCGCGACCTCCGCCACCACCAGGCCGGCGCGGGCGCGGCGGCGCAACGAGCCACCCACGCTGCCACGGCTCGCATCCTGCAGGCTCGCCTGGGGGTTGACGCTCGCCGAGCTCAACGCCGGCAGCACGCCGACGAGCACACCGGTGAGCATCGTCACGAAGCCCGCGGCCAGCAGCACGCGCCAGTTGATGGCCACCTCGCTCATGCGCGGCACGTCCGGTGGCGCGAAGGCGATTAATGCCTGGACGGTCCAGAACATCACGACCATGCCGACGAGGCCGCCGGCGATCGCGAACAACACGCTTTCGGTGAGCAGTTGCCGGGCGATCCGCGTGCGTCCCGCGCCGAGGGCGGCGCGCGTCGCGAGTTCCTTCTCACGCGCGATGCTGCGCGCGAGCAGGAGATTGGCGACGTTCACCGACGCCATCACCAGCACGAACGCAATGCCCGCCAGCAGAATCAGGAGCGCGGGCCGGATCGTACCGACGGATTGGTCAATGGATCGCACCACCGTTGCACTCCAGCCCTTATTCGTTTGCGGATAGCTCTGCTCGAGTTGCACCGCGATCGTCTTCATGTCGGCCTCAGCCTGCTCCGCGGACACGCCAGGCTTGAGCCGCCCGATTGCGCCCCACCAGTGCACGTTGCGGACAATCTGGCCGGACGAATCGACCATGCGGTTGACGGTGGCCATCGGCCCTGAAAACGCGATCGGCAGCCATGCATCGACGCCGGTAACGCGCGTGAAGCCGCTTGGGCCGAGCATCCCCGCGTAGGGGAACACGAAATCCGGGGGCATTACCCCGACGATCTCGAACGGCTGGTTGTTCAGCGTCAGCGTCTTGCCGACGATATTGGGGTCGGCGCCGAAGCGGCGTCTC
>DASVFC010000143.1:0-2140 GCA_036380235.1 Vicinamibacterales bacterium | reverse complement strand
CATGCTTAGCGGCTGGCGGCGACGCTCTTCGACGCGGCAGCCATCGCGATCGACGCGGGATCGAGGCCGTGATACGCGAGCACGTCAGCGTTCGATCCACACGCCGGAATTTCCGTTAAGCCGATTGGCGTGATCTCGGCTCGCACGCCGGTGCGCGCCACCGCAGCTGCCACCATCACTCCCTGGCCGAATTCCAGGTAGTGATTGTCGAGTGTCACGATGTGCTTGAACGAACCGAGCACCTCGCTGACCCACTTGTCGTCGATGCGATTCAGCCACGGCAGGTCGATCACCGCCGCCGAGATGCCCTTAGTCGCTAGCTCCTCCGCCGCGCGATAAGCGTTCGTGAGCAGGATCGTGCCGTAGCCGACGATCGCGACGTCCTTTCCAGGACGAAGCTTCACGCCGCGGCCGACCTGCAACGCATAATCCGCCGGCATTGAGTACGGCAGATCGAGCGGCACATTTACGAATCGCAGGTAGGTGCTGTCGGGATTCTCTTCGACGGCCCAGCGAATGGCGAGCCGCGCTTCCTTTTCGCTGCACGGTTCGAACGCGACGAGCCCGGGTACGGCACCGATCGCAGAGATGTCTCGGACGGATTGGTGCGAATGGCCGGGGCCGCCGGGGACGAGGCCGGCGAGCGTCGCAGTGTAGATGATCTTCTTCTTCTCGGTGGCGTTGTTGTATATGTGCTCGTTGGCGCGCGTCGACAGGAAGCACGCGAACGAATGCACGACCGGCAGCATGCCGCGCAGCGCCATGCCGCCGGCCGCAGACACCATGTGCTGTTCGGCGATGCCGCACTCGATGAAGCGCTGCGGCAGTTCCGCCTTGAACGCCTCGATGCCGCAGTCGGACAGCAGGTCGGCGTCCATGACGATGATCTCGGGGCGCTGGCGCGCCATGGCGAGCAGCTCGTCGCCATAGGCGAGCACGATCTTCTCCGGTTTCTTCGGCGCCACTCTCACAGGCAGCGGCGCCGGCGTCAGCGCCGCAGCCGGGCGGTTCAAGCGCGCCAGCCGTTCATTGACGCGCGCGATCAGCTCGCGCGTGCCCTTGACGTAATTCTCCAGCGACGGCGCACCGGCGTGGAAGTGATACGTCTGGTCGCCGCAGGCAATCCCTTCCATGAACGACACGCCGCGGCCCTTAATGGTGTCGGCGATGAACACCTTGGGCTTGTCGGTGACCATGTCGAAGTAGGCAAGCGTATCGCGCAGCACGGCGAAGTCGTGACCGTCGCCGCGCCGGACTTCCCAGCCAAACACGCGGAACTTCTCTTCCAGCGGTCCGAGATCGCTCACCGCCGCCACCGCGGTATCAGACTGAAACTTGTTGTGATCGACGATCACGGTGATGTCCGAAAGCTTTTCGTTCGCTACCGGCTGCAGCGATTCCCAGATCTGGCCTTCCTGCAGCTCGCCGTCACCGGTCATCACCACGATGCGGCCGTTCCTGCCGGTGTAGCGATTCGCGCGCGCCATACCGTAGGCCTTCGAGATGCCCATGCCCAGCGAACCGGTGTTGGTGGCGATGTACGGCGTGCTCACATCGGGGTGGCCGGGCAGTCCGTTCAGCTGGCGCAGTTTCGGCAACAAGTCGAACGGCAGCTTCTCCATCGCGATCAGCAACGAATACAGCGCCGGCGCATCGTGGCCCTTCGATGAGAAGTAGACGTCGGCATCCTTGCTCGTGCCGTTGGGATCGCGCAGGTACTCGGTCCACAACCAGGTGATGATGTCGGTCGAGCTGAAGCTCGAGCCGATGTGGCCGGAGCCGGCCTGCATGATCATGAACAAGGTGTTGATGCGGCACAGATCCGCGATCAACTCGGCCCGCGCTACAGGATCGGATACGCCGTCCCGCACCGCACGAAACACGTCTCGCGATGCATAGGACAGCGAGTCATCGCCAACAAACGCTCGATCAGAAAAATCCTTCTCGCCCATAACTCAACTCTTAACCAACTCAACTCTTAACTGCCGACTCTTGACTGCCGACTGCTATCGCGCCGTCCAGCCGCCATCTACCACGATGGTGGCGCCCGTCACATAAGACGAGGCCTTGGACGCCAGGAACAGCACGGCGCCGTTGTAATCCGTCTCCGTCGCCATTCGGCCAAGCGGTGTCCGCTTCT
>DASVFC010000142.1:0-11607 GCA_036380235.1 Vicinamibacterales bacterium | reverse complement strand
TCCTCGAAGCGGCCTGCCAGTTGAACAAGGAAGGACTCAAGATCGTGCCCGAGATCATGATTCCGCTCGTCGGCGACGTCCGCGAGCTGCGCGATCAGAAAACGATCGTCGACCGCGTGGCAGGCGAAGTGATGAAGGAGCAGGGCGTCAAGATCAAGTATTTGGTCGGCACCATGATTGAAGTGCCTCGCGGCGCGTTGACCGCCGACGAAGTGGCAAAGGACGCGCAGTTCTTCTCGTTCGGCACCAACGACCTGACGCAGATGACCTTCGGCTTCTCGCGCGACGATGTGGGTAAGTTCCTGCGGGTGTATCAGGATCGCAAGATTCTCGAGAAGGACCCGTTTGCCAGCTTCGACGCCGCCGGCACCGGCCAGCTCGTTGACATGGCAGTCAAGAAGGGCCGCTCGACGCGTCCCGACATCAAGCTGGGCATCTGCGGCGAGCACGGCGGTGATCCGGCATCGATTCACTTCTTTGACAAGGTCGGTCTTGATTACGTCAGCTGCTCACCGTACCGCGTGCCGGTGGCGCGTCTTGCCGCGGCGCAGGCCGCGTTGAGTGTCAAGGTAGGGGATTGATTCGGTATTTTGTTCACAGGGGCGGTCGTACCGAAGGGGTCGACCGCCTCGATCCGGCGCTGCTGGATCCGGCAAGCGGGGTGTTTGTGTGGGCGGACGTCGTCGAGCCGACTGACGACGACGCCGCGGTGTTGCGCGACGTGTTCGGGCTGCACGAACTCGCGGTCGAAGCGGCAGTGCAGCGTGAAACCAACCCGAAGGTCGAAAGCTACGGCCGCTACCTGTATATCGTGCTGCACGGCATCAACTTCCAGGCGGCCGAGCACACCTTCGAGACCCACGAGACCGACTTCTTCCTCTCGACCAATTTTCTCGTCACCATCCACGACGGCCAGCGGCGAAGCATCGGTCACATCGTGGAATTGTGCTCGCGCGCCGATCACATCCTGGCCGAAGGCCCGGTGGCGTTGCTGCATCGCATCGTCGACACGATGGTCGATCACTACCGGCCCGAGGTTGACGAGCTCGAGGAGCGGCTCGACGAAATCGAGAAGCAGGTGATCGAGACGCCAGACGAGCAGCTGACCGCGGACATCCTCGCCATCAAGCGCGACATCACCGGCTTGCGCCGCATCGTCATTCCGCAGCGCGACGTCGTCGGCCGGCTGGCCAGGCGCGAGTTTGACTTGATCGGCCAGGAGATGGCGTATCGGTTCAGGGACCTTTACGATCAGTTCGCGCGCATGGCGGACGATTCGATCGTGTTCCAGGACCGCGTTACCGGCGTGCTCGACGCGCACCTGGCGAGCGTCTCGATTCGCCTGGCCAACGTCTCGCGACTGCTGGCGGTGATCGCGGCGCTGTTCGGCCCCTTGACGGTGATCACCGGCGTGTTCGGCATGAACGTGCCGCTGCCGACGTTGTTCGGCAGCCCGGAGCACCAGTTCTGGGAGATCATCGGCATCATGGTGCTGTCGAGTGCCGGACTCTTCATCTGGTTCAAGAAGTCGGGCTGGTGGTAAGTGGGCCGCATCAACAAGCTGCCCGAGGACCTTGCCAACCAGATTGCCGCCGGCGAAGTCGTCGAGCGGCCGGCCTCCGTCGTCAAGGAGCTGATCGAAAACGCCATCGATGCGCAGGCGACGCGGGTGGCGGTCACCGTCGAGTACGGCGGCAAAAAGCTGATCCGGGTCGAAGACGATGGCGTCGGGATGGACCCGGATGACGCGCGGCTGTGCCTCGAGCGTCATGCGACCAGCAAGATCGGGCGTGCAGATGACCTGGGCGCGATCGTGACGCTCGGCTTCCGTGGTGAAGCCCTGCCGTCGATCGCCTCGGTATCGCATTTCCGTCTGCGGACCCGCCCGCGCGGCGCCGACAGCGGCACCGAAATTCGCGTCAACGCCGGGATCATCGAGTCGATCGTCGAAGCCGGCGGCCCTGAAGGCACGATGGTCGAAGTCGCCGACGTGTTCTACAACCTGCCGGCACGGCGAAAATTCCTGAAGTCCGATGCCGCCGAAGCGGCCCAGGTGTCTCGCTTCGTCACGCAGCTCGCGCTTTGTTATCCGGAAGTTGGCTTCACGCTGGTGAGCTCGGGCCGCAAGATTCTCGCGGTACCTCCGGTTACAAGCCTTGCCGATCGGCTGTATCAAATTTACGGCGACCGCCAGGACCTGACGCCGGTCGATCGCGAGTTCGGCGGGTTGCGGTTACACGGCTTTATCGCGGCGCTGGCCGAGCAGGGCCCTGTCCGCGGGCCGCAGCACGTGTTCGTCAACCGGCGGATCGTCAAGGATCGGACGATCGCGCACGCCATTCTCGACGCCTACAGCGTGGCGACGAACAAGGAGCGCAGCCCAGAAGTGCACTTGTTTCTCGAGGTGCCGCCCGATCGCATCGACGTCAACGTGCATCCGACGAAGGCCGAGGTGCGATTCCGCGAGCAGTCGATGGTGCACCAAATCGTCCGCCACGCACTCGGCGATGCGCTTGGCAAGGGCCCCGCACCTGAGCTGACGTTGCGAACCACCGACGTGATGCCCGGTCGCCCGATGCAGCCGTCAATCCCCGGCGCGTTACATGGCGGAAGTTTCCCGAGCCGCTGGGCGCCGCCCAACAACGGCCCGACGGCGGTTCAACGCGACGGCTCGACGGACGTTGCGCACGCTGGTTCAACGGTGGTTCCACGCGAAGGTTCGACGGCGGTTCAGCACGAAGGTTCGACGGTTCACGGTGGTTCAGCAGTGCGTCCGATGATCGCGCTGGGGCAATTCCGTGACACCTTCATCATCGCCATGGATGATGAGGGGTTGTGCATCATCGATCAGCACGTCGCACATGAGCGCGTTTTGTTCGAGCGCATCATGGAGAAGCTCACGACGGCGTCGCTCGAGAGCCAACGGCTCCTCATCCCAGCCGTGCTCGAGTTGCAGGCGGCCGAGCGAGCCGCGTTAATTGGCAAAGCCGAAGCACTGGCGCGTTTCGGCTTCGAGGTCGAGGAGTTCGGCGGCGACAGCATCAAGGTCACGTCGATGCCTGCCTTGCTGCCGGTGAACGAGTGTGAGACGGCGCTGCGGGCGCTGGCGGAGGATCTGGAAGGCCTCGATCGCGGTCTGCGTCTCGAAGATGCGTTGAAGCAGATCGCCGCGACGACCGCGTGTCATGCCGCCGTGAAGGCCCATTACCCGCTGACGCTCGAGAAGATGCACCACATCCTCGAGGAATTGCGGGCCACGGCCTATTCCACCGTGTGCCCGCACGGGCGCCCGGTGATGCTGCGCATCACGCGACGGGAGATCGAGAAGAACTTCGATCGCATCTAGCATGCGGCAGACGCCACGACTGCTTCGCACGCCCTGTCGCTGTCGCGCGAGCAGCTGTTTCGCGCCGCTCGCTCTCCCTCGCCGGTCAAACGTCGCTCGGCCCGCAAAAGCACTCGGCGAACTCGCGCACCACTTCGCTCAAACAACGCCAGTCCCCGCCTCCGCTCCGTTTGTCGGTAACTGCAAACGTCGGCTCGGTCGAACGCTCGCCGCGCGAAACATCTGCTCGCGCGTCGAGCAAAGTGGACAAGATCAGATCGTGGTGCACATAGCGCTGTGAGTGTCTCCTTGAAACGCGGCGTTCTGCTGACAATTCTTGTGTCGTGCATGGTCATGGCTTTCACGTGGCTGTGGCTGCAAACGGCGAAGCTGTCGGCAATCGTGCGCGGCGGCGATCGACCGCCCACATTGGTCCTGATGCACGGTTATGGCTCGCGGGCAGAGGAGTGGCTGCAGTTCGAGCACAGCATCAAGGTTCCAAATGACGGCCGCATGGTGTTTCTGCAGGGCCCTTTGCGCGGGCCGGTATCGGGCTCGCGCGGGTGGTGGTGGCTCAACATCGAAGGGCACATCCCTCAAGGCCAGCAACTCCCGGATTTCTCCGCGGCGAATCCTGGTGGCATCAAGGTCGCGTCGCGACTGGTGCGTGATTACCTGGAGACGATCGAAGGACCGATTGTGCTCGGCGGTTTCTCGCAGGGCGCGATGCTCAGCGGCGAGATTGCCTTTCAGACCGATCAGGAGCTCGCCGGCCTCATCCTGCTTGGCGGAACCACCGTCAATGAGGCCGGCTGGGCAGAACGGTTTGCGGAACGCCGGCAGATGCCCGTCTTCATCGCGCACGGCCGCCGCGATCGCGTGCTGCCGTTCGAGATCGGCGAACGTTTCGCGCAGCAGCTGAAGAGCGCGGGGTTCGACG
Organism: Vicinamibacterales bacterium; assembly: GCA_036380235.1. Classification (GTDB taxonomy): domain Bacteria; phylum Acidobacteriota; class Vicinamibacteria; order Vicinamibacterales; family UBA2999; genus 12-FULL-67-14b. The sequence continues at coordinate 7,342 of DASVFC010000142.1, read as the reverse complement.
TCACGTGGGTCCCGTTCGACGGCGGCCACAACATCCCCGCCACGGTCATCGCGGAAATGAACGCATTCCTCGGCAGGCTCGCGCTGCCCTAGTCAAACGCTCGCCGCGCGGAACACCCGCTCGCGCAACGCGTCCTCGCGTCACGAACTGTGAGCGCGCGTCGCGCGCGCGGCCGGGACCGCAAGTGGCGGCTGCTGGTGACAGCAGGTTACAATCACCGGCCTAGGAGAACCTGATGAGATTGCGTGCGGCGGGCTGGATGCTGGCGGGCGCGGTGGCGTGCGGCGGGGCGGTGGCGACGCTGCAAGGACAGCAAGCGCCTGGCCGCAAAGTCGACGAAGCCACCTTGCTGAAGCCGGCCGACGGAGACTGGGTGAGCTACGGGCGCGATTACGCGGAGGCCCACCACAGTCCGCTCAAACAGATCGACCAGAGCAATGTCAGCCGCCTCACGCAGGCCTTTGCCGTGGAAGTGGGATCCGAAGGCAAGCTCGAGACCACGCCGCTGGTGTTCGACGGCGTGCTTTATGGCACGTCGACGTGGAGCCAGGTGTTCGCGATCGATCTGAAGACACGCGCGGTGAAATGGCAGTGGGACCCCGGACTGGTGCGCGGTGGCTTCGAGGGCATGGGCCCGCGCGCGTGCTGCGGTCCGGTAAACCGCGGCGTCGCGCTATACGACGGCAAGGTATATGTCGGCCTCCTCGATGGCAGGCTCGTCGCCTTGAACGCTGAAACCGGCAAGCCCGTATGGGCGGTACAAACCACGCCACCGAATACGGACTACACGATCACCGGCGCACCCCGCATCGTCAAAGGCAATGTACTGATCGGGCAGGGGGGTGCCGAGTACGGCGTGCGCGGGTTCCTCGGCGCTTACAATGCGCAGACCGGCAAGCTCGCCTGGAAGTTCTTCGTCGTCCCTGGCGATCCAAAGAAGGGGTTTGAGGATCCGGCGCTGGAGGTAGCCGCCAAGACCTGGAACGGCGAGTGGTGGAAATACGGCGGCGGCGGCACGCCGTGGGACGGCATCGCGTACGACCCTGAGCTGAACCTGGTGTACGTCGGCACCGGTAATGGATCACCGTGGAACGCGAATCATCGCAGCCCTGGCGGCGGTGACAACCTCTATCTGTCGTCGATCGTCGCGTTGAACGCCGACACAGGTAAGTACGTGTGGCACTACCAGACAACGCCGGGAGATAACTGGGACTACAACGCGGCGCAACCGATGATCCTTACCGAGCTGACCATTGCCAACCAGCCGCGCAAGGTAATCATGCAGGCTCCGAAGAATGGTTTCTTTTACGTCCTGGATCGCACCAACGGCAAGCTGATCTCCGGCCAACCATATGCCTACACCTCGTGGGCGCGATCGATCGATATGGACACTGGCCGTCCGATCGAAACGGAGCAGGCACGTTATCGATTCACGCCGGTGCGTTTGTCGCCGTCACCCGTGGGCGCACATCATTGGCCGCCGATGGCCTTCAACCCGGTCACGAAACTTGTTTATTACCCCGGACAGGAGACCGCGTTCGCGGTGGCGATGGAAGAGCGGTTCGAGTTCGAAGAAGGTCGCTGGAACCTTGGCCTGAAAATGGGCAACGGCTCGTTCAAGGAACCGCCGCCGCCCGATCCGAAGGCGCCAAAGCCTGGCGGCTTCTTCGTGGCATGGGATCCGGTGGCCAATCGCGAAGCGTGGCGCATTCCGTTCCAGCCCAGCGGCGGCGCACTGTCGGTGGCGGGTCAGTTGATCTTCGTCGGCAACTCATCGGGATCGTTCATGGCGCTCGATCCGGTGACCGGCAAGACGCTGTGGCAACAGCAACTACAGTCCGGCATTGCGACGCCGATAAGCTACGAGTTCGAAGGCAAGCAGTACATTGCCGTGATGTCGGGAATCAAAGACGGCAAGATGTACTTCTTCGCGGTTCCATAGGTTCCAGGGGTTCCAATGGGCTGGCCGGCGTCTATTTCTGACGCCGGCTCTTCCACCACTCGAGTCGCTTTCGCACTTCCTTCTCGAAACCGTAATCCGTCGGTTTGTAGAACTCACGGCCTTTTAAGTTGTCGGGCAGGCAATCCATGCTGGCCACGGCGTCAGGCTCGTCGTGCGCATACTTGTAGCCCTTGCCGTAATCGAGCTGCTTCATCAATTTCGTCGGCGCGTTGCGAATGTGCAAAGGCACCGGCGCGGCGACATCATTCTTCGCGGCATCCGCGGCCTCGTTATAAGCCATATAGACGGCGTTGCTCTTCGGTGCGGTCGCCAGATAGAGCACCGCCTGGGCGAGAGCGGTGTTGCCTTCGGGCATGCCGATGAAGTGCACCGCGTCCTTCGCGGCGACGCACAACGTCAAGGCTTGCGGATCGGCGTTGCCGATGTCCTCCGAGGCGAACCGGATCAAACGGCGCGCCACATATTTCGGATCCTCGCCGGCCTCGAGCATGCGCGCCAGCCAATAGATCGAGGCGTCGGCATCGCTGTTGCGCATCGACTTGTGGAGCGCCGACATCAGGTTGTAATGCTCCTCGCCGCTCTTGTCGTAAAGCAGCGCCTTATTGGTCAGCGTCTTCTCGAGAAGAGCGCGATCGATCTTCGGCCGCCCCGCAGGCTGTTGCGCCGACGACACCGTCAACTGCAGCAGGTTCAGGGCGGAGCGTGCATCGCCATTGGCAAAGCGTGCGATGGCTCGCAACGAGTCGTCATCGGCTTCGGGGTTCTGCCTGCCGAGGCCGCGCTCCACATCGATCAGCGCGCGCCGCAGGATGGCGACGATCGCATCCTCATCCAGCGCCTTGAGCACGAACACCTTCGAACGCGACAACAGCGCGGCGTTGACCTCGAAAGACGGATTCTCAGTGGTGGCGCCGATCAGCACGATGTCGCCGCTTTCGACGCGCGGCAGGAACGCGTCTTGTTGCGCCCTGTTGAAGCGGTGAATTTCATCCACGAACACGATGGTGCGCCGGCCGGTCATGCGCCGCCGCTGCTCGGCGGCTGCCATGACGTCTTTCACTTCCTTGATGCCCGATAGCACCGCGCTAAAAGCCACGAACTCGGCACGCGTCAGGTCGGCGATGAGTCGGGCCAGCGTGGTCTTGCCCGTTCCCGGCGGTCCCCACACGATGATCGACTGCAGCAGATCCCGATCGATCATCTCGCGCAAGGGACGGCCGGGGGCAACGAGCTCATCCTGGCCGACGATTTCGTCGAGCGTTCGAGGTCGCATCCGCTCGGCGAGCGGAACGGTTGTCGGATCGACCGGTGCTGGCGGTTCGTCGAAGAGGCTCATTGGCGCTGTCGTTGCGCTTCGTAGAGGAGCAGCGCGGCGGCGACGGCGGCGTTTAGCGATTCAATGCCACCACGCATGGGAATAGTGACGCGGGCGTCCGCGCTTGCGATCAACTCGTCAGGCAGCCCCGCTCCCTCACCGCCCAGCAGCACCGCGGCCGGCTGGGTGAAGTCGACCTCGTGCATGGGCGTGCCGTTGCGCGGAACGCTGCCGATGATGCGCACGCCGGCGGCACGCCACTCGCTGATCACGTTCGTCAGCGTGCGCGTGCGCAACACCGGCACATGAAACGCGCCGCCCATCGACGCGCGCAGCGCCTTCCATCCCCAGGGATCGGCCGACGCTTCATCGAGGACCACGCCGGTAGCGCCGGCGGCGGCGGCGGACCTGATAATCGCGCCGGCGTTGCCTGGATCCTGCAGGCCCGTGGCAGCCAGCACGAGCGCTGGCGCAGGCCTCAACACCGAGGCCGGCGTCACCGACGGCCGCCGCGCGCTGGCCACGACGCCCGTCGGCGCGTTGACCGGTGACAAGGCGTTCAACACCGTGCCCGACACGTCGACGATCTGCGCGCCATTGCGGCGCAGGCGATCGACGATGCGTTGTTCGGAGGCGGAGGGCGGTCCGCAGATGGCGATCTTCTCGACCGGCACCTGTGCAGTGGCGGCTTCGGTCAGCAGGTGCCAGCCATCGAGCAGCATCAAGTTGCTGTCGCCGCGCGCCAACTCGCGAAACTCCTTGACGATCGGATGTTGACGGCTGGTAATCACGGTCGGGTTGGTCCTGACCATTATGCTAAACTCCAGTGTTTGAACGATGAAGGAAAAGCTGCTTAAGAGGTTCGAAGAGGAAATCGGCGCGCTCGAACGCGAGCTGAAGATGGAGCTGCCGAAGGAGATCCAGCGGGCGCGCGAGCTCGGCGATCTGCGCGAGAACGCGGAATACCAGGCCGCGAAGGAACGGCAGACCTACGTCAACGCGCGCATCGCGATGTTGAAGCGACGTCAGAGCGAAATCGCGCTGATGAACCTCGAAAAGATTCCACACGGCAAAGCCGGCTTCGGCTCCAAGGTGACATTGCGCGAAAAGGACCAGGAAGTGGTCTACGAGCTCGTCATGCCGGAGGACGCCGATGCCGAAAAGGGCCTGATCTCCACGTCGTCGCCGATCGGCCGCGCCATCCTGAACAAGGAAGAGGGCGACGAGATCACGGTGACAACGCCCAACGGCACGCGGCGTTTCGAGATCCTCAAGCTGGTCACGATTCACGACGACTAATGGATCGTCCGTTCCACTAGAATCGTCTCGCGTGACCGAACCGCGCGACTCCTACTCACCGGAACGCCGTACCGCGCTGCTCTTTACCGGCACTGGCGCCGATGGCGCCTATCACGCCGGCGCGATGCGCGCCCTTCATGAAGCCGGCGTCAAAATCGACATCGTTGGCGGCCGCGGGATCGGCGCGGTCAGTGCCGTGCTTGCTGCCGTTGATGGCAGCGCGCAGCTATGGGAGGAAGGCGGGTTCTGGCGCTCATCGCGCGTTGCTGAGCTCTACCGTTGGCGCTGGCCGTTTCGCGCGCTGCGGCTGCTGGGCATTGCGCTGATCGCGGTGCTCGCGGTTCCCGCCGCGGTGCTAATGCTCGCGATCTTCGTGTATCCCATCGCGCTCGTGTTGGGAATGGCGGGTCTGCAATCAGGGTCACGCCTGATCGAGTTCTTCCTCACGTTCTTGAGCTACGCCTTCGCCCCAGAGGCGCTGCCCTCGTGGATCCCGAGACTGTCGCTGTTGTTATGCACCGCCGCGTTGATCGCGCTCGGCGCCGGTGCCTGGCTGGCGCGGTGGCGGTCGCCGTTGTATCGGCGATCGACGGGCAGCTGGCTGTGGACGCTGCTGGGCTCGCCGCTCGATGCCGGCGTCGCGATCGATCACGCAACAGAGGCCGTCTGGCGCCTGCTCAAGGGCAGCGCCACCATCAAGACGCCGGATCCGCGCGATCTCAGCCGACGCTATGCGGAGCTGCTGTTGGAAAACCTCGGCCAACCCGGTTTTCGCGAATTGCTGCTGGTGGCACACGATCTCGATGCCCATCGTGACCTCGTTTTCGGTCTCGTGCGCGATCCGTTCCGCCGCGCCTTGTTTCCACCGCCAGGCGCGGCATCGTCACGACGCGCCGAAGCGCATGATCTCTCCAGCACCGTCCATGCTTTTACCGCCGATGTCCTCGCGGCGTCGCTGAGCGTGCCGGGCATCAGCGACCCTCGGTTAGTGCAGTTTTCGCACGACGCGTATTGGCGCGGTGAAACGCATCGCGTGATCGATCGGCCGGCCGCGTTTGGCCGCCTGCTCGAAGAAGCGGCGGCGGCCGGGGCCGAGCAGGTGGTGATCATCGCCGCCACGCCCGATCCACCGGGGCCACATGAGCTGCGCCCGCCGCGGCTTAACGGCCTGGGCCGCGTCGGCGAGCAGATCGCCTCCGCCGAAACCGCAGCCCTCACCGATGCGATCCGCCAGTTGCATCATCGCTTCCAGGGGCTGTATCTGATCCGGCCATCGCACAACCCGATTCAGCCATTCGATCTCACCGGCGCCTACGATGAGAAGTCGGATCGCGTGCAGGCGCTCGAGGAATTGATGGAACGAGGCTACGAAGACGCTTACCGCCAGTTCATCGAACCGGTGCTGGGCGCATCCGGCGAACGCATCACGCACATTCAACGTGGATCGGTGGAGTAACCATGAAAGAAGCAACCAGGCTGATTCATGCGGGCGAAGGCGCCGACGCCGGGGCCACACCTTCCTTGACGACGCCGATCTACGAGACGAGCACGTTCGTGTTCGATTCGGTGGCCGACGTCATCAAGTATCAGGAAGGCAAGCTCAACGGCTACCTCTACTCCCGCTACGAGAATCCAACCGTCGTCGCGGTGGAGAAGAAGCTGGCCGCTGTAGATGGAGCGGAGCAGTCGCTGTTATTCAGCTCGGGGATGGCGGCGATCTCGACGGCCCTGATCACGCTCTTGCAGGCCGGCGACGAAATCGTCTGCTGCTCGGCGATCTACGGCGGCACCTTTCACATCATCGAGGATCTGCTGCCCAAGCTCGGTATCGCGCGGCGATTCGTGTCGCTCGAGGCGTTCGCCAATCCCGCCTCAGTGATTGGGCCGAAGACGAAAATCGTCTGGTTCGAATCTCCGATCAACCCGACCCTGCGCTGCATCGACGTGCGCGCGGTGGCCGCGGCGTGCAAGAACGCGGGTGTGTTGTCGGCGATTGATAACACCTTCGCCAGCCCGATTAACCAGCCGGTGTTGTCGATGGGAATCGACCTGTCGATGCAGAGCTGCACCAAGTATCTCAACGGTCACAGCGATGTGACCGGTGGCGTGCTGTCCGGCGCAACCGCACTGATGGCACCAATGGCGAAGATGCGGCGGCTGCTCGGCGGCATCATGGATCCGCAGCCCGCCTTCGCGCTTGGCCGCGGCATGAAGACGATGCCGCTGCGGGTGGCACAGCACAACGCCAACGCGCTGGCGGTGGCCCAGCATCTCGAACGGCATTCGGCGATTGCGCGCGTCTACCATCCGGGCCTGACCAGCCACCCCGATCACGAGATCGCGAAGTCGCAAATGAACGGCTTTGGAGGGATGGTCACCATCGATCTCAAGGGCGGCAAGGACGCGGCGTTCGCGGCGTTCGACCAGCTCAAGGTGATCAAGCGAGCGGCCAGCCTTGGCGGCGTGGAAAGCATCTGCAGCCTGCCGATCCTGACGTCTCAGTATGGATTGACGGACGACGAGTTGGTGAAAGCTGGCGTGACGAAAGGGATGATCAGGATTTCGATCGGCCTGGAAGATGTTCAGGATCTGCTTGAGGATCTGGAACAGGCCCTTTCCTGATTTCGGATTGCAGATTGCAGATTGCAGATTGCTACTTATCGCGCGTCTCGTGCAAAAACTCGAGGACCAGGTCGAGCATGCGCTGGTTGATGCGGCTGCCTTCATAGGTGCCGAACTTCTTCTGAAACGCCTCCACCGGCACC
>DASVFC010000141.1:0-5366 GCA_036380235.1 Vicinamibacterales bacterium | reverse complement strand
TGCCAGTGGCTGATCGACATGATCGTTGCGCTGGCGCCGGAAGGTATTCCGCGCCTCGACGAAGTCGCCATCGATCGTGTGGTGGCGGCATTCAGCATCGGCGTGATGGGAATCGCCACGCTGCTGTGCGCGGCTGCGCCGATCCGCCATGCCGGCAGGGTGAGTCTGGTTGAATCGCTGAACGACGGCAGCCGCTCAGTTGCCGGAGGCCGGTCGTATCGCACGCGCTCGTCGTTGCTCGTCGTGCAGATTGGGCTCGCCGTGGTCCTGCTGGTGGCCGCCGGCCTCGTTGTGCGCAGCTTCGACGCCTTGCAGAAGCTCGATGTCGGCTTTGCGCGAGACGCGGTGTTAAGGATGAAGGTTGAGCCGCGCATCGAAGACGCACGCGTCAATCAGTGGATAGCGGACCTGCTGCCGGCGATCGCGGCGTTGCCGGAGGTGGACGCGGCCGGCGCGGTGTATCTCACGCCGATGGAGTTCGGCTCCATTGGCCATGGCACGTGGGCGATCGCGGAGGGCCAGCCCGAATCACCGGAGACGGCGCAACGCAATCCTGTCGTCAATTATCTGAGCGCTACCCCGGAATATTTTCGCGCCATGGGTATCCCCCTGCTGCGCGGACGCATGTTCAACGACGACGATCGGGCGACCGCGCCCCGCGTCACGTTGATCAGCGAAAGCACGGCGGCCGCGTTTTTTCCCGGGCAGGATCCCATCGGCAAGCGGCTGCAAGCGGCGTCTTTCACCGGCACGCAAGGCGGCGCGTGGCGCACGATCATCGGCGTCGTCGGCAACGTCCGCTACCGGGGACTGCACGAAGTGCCACTCGACATGTACGATCCGCCGTCGCAGCAATCGCGGGCTGCTACGACCAGCCTCGCCGTGCGGCTCAAGGACGGACAGCAGTATCGTGCGCTTGCGGTTGCGGCGGCGGTTTCAACCCAGGCCAGGAATCGTGATCCGCGCGTTCTGATCAGCGGTATCTCGATGCTCGACGCCGTGATCGGCAAGGCGGTCGCGCCGTGGCGTTTCAGCGCCTGGGTCTTCGCGCTGTTTGCGGCGCTGGCGTTTGCCCTGGCGATGGTCGGCCTGTTCAGCCTCGTCAGTCTCGACGTGGCGAATCGCCGCCGCGAATTCGCCATACGGATGGCCGTCGGCGCAACGAGCGATCACATCGTCAGTGGCGTGTTTCGATCGGCTGGACGCCGTGCCGCCCTCGGCATCATCGCCGGCGTCGCGGTCGCGGCGATCGCGACGCGCAGTCTTCAGGATTTACTGTTCGGGATCGCGCTGCTCGACGTCACGACCTACACGATGGTGATCGTCGTGGTTGTCGGCGTCGTCGCCTCCGCGGCGTACCTGCCGGCACGCCGCGCCGCAGCCACCAGTCCGCTCGCGTTGCTGCGACGCGACTAGCGCGGATCGCGTTTTGAGGGCACCGCCTCGACGATCGCTGCCAGCGCCTGGTTCAACAATTTGCTTCCCACCGCCGCGCCTCGCTGATGTCCCATGCGCACGATTACGAGATCGTGCGACGGCACGATGAAGGTGTGCTGACCACCGGCGCCGCTCATGAAGTAAGCATCACGCGGCAGGTTCCACTGCCCGATGCCGTTAATCCAGAACTGTCCGCCGTATTCGGGTCGCCGCCAGGCGGGAGCCGGCGTGCTGACGAATTCGGTGAAGCCCTCGGGCAGCAGACGCTGACCATTCCAGACGCCGTCGCGTAAGTAAAGCAGGCCGAGCCGCGCCCAGTTGCGCGCGGTGCCGTAATCGTAGCCGCTTAAGAGAAAGTTGCCCCACGGATCGGGCTCGAGCACCTGGCGGCGGATACCAATCTTGTCGAACAGCGCTCGTTGCGGGTGCGTCAGGTAGTGCTCGCCTTTCTTCTCCACGTGCTGCCGCACCAGGAAGCCGAGCGTCATCGGATCGGAGTTGCGATAGCGGCCAACGGTATTTGGCGCAAACTCGAGCGGCGAGTTGACCGAATACTTGAACGCATCGACGGCACCGGCGTAAATGAAGAAGTGATCGTGGTATTGCCAAGACGGATCCATCCAGCGATCGTCCTGGCCGGTGAAGCTCAGCCCGCTCGACATGCGCATCACGTCGCGCACGCGAATCTCGCCGCGCGAGTCGCCGGGCCGCCGCCAGTCCGGCACCGGCGCCGGATCGTCAAGCGTGAAGGCGCCATCCTTGATCGCGAGGCCGATCAAGGTGGCCGTGAGGCTCTTGCCCATCGACCAGCTTTCCAACTGCGTGTCTTTGGTGATGCCCGGCATGTAGCGCTCGGCGACGATCTGGCCCTGGTAGACAACCACCATTGCTGCGGTGAGGCCGGCCGGATCGGCGAACGCGAGATCGACCGCGGCCTGCATACGCGCGCGATCGATGGCCGCCGGCCACGGTTCTGTCGACGGCGCATCACCCATCGGCCACCGCTGCGTCGCGGCATCCGGCAGCGTCGTTTTCACCGCGACCGGCGTGAAGTGCACGCCGTCGTGATCGATGGGATGGATCACGCACCCTTGATCGCCGTAGAAAGCGGCGGTGCGCGTCACGTCGGCAATGGTGACGCGGACGCGCCTGGCCTGCCGATCGACCGTTGCGGTAATCGGCTTCGACCGATCGGGCTCCACCATCAGGAAGTAGGCGCTGTTCTGCTTCGCTTCCTCCTCGTCGCGTCCCGACACGAATACCGCAGAGCAGAGGATCTTAGCGTAGCTCGCTGCTCCGAGTGACGTCGGTGACTGATACGGAATGTCGGGATGGTGAGAACGCGTCGGCGGCACCGCGCGTTGCTGCGCCAGCAGCGTGGTGGAGATGATCGCAAGGAGAATTAGAGCGCGGCCTATGACGTTCGACATACGCCGCGGATTCTACGCCCCTTCCGCCGGTTTGTCGCCCGCACCCGCGCCGGCCACGGCAGCGATGGGATTGGCTTACGGAGAACTTCCCGGCGCGCGCACCTTACAAGACGATGTACTTCACTCCGGCTTGATCAGCCGCTGAAACTCCGGCGTCGGGCGCAGCGATTCGAATGCCGCGTCAGCAGCGGCTTCCGCCTTCCATTGCTTCGGCTGCCGCGCGATGGCCACGGACAACTGCTCGAGCGCCTGTTTGCGATCTCCTGACGCCGCGTATCGGCGCGCGAGCTGATACATCGCTTGTTCGCTGCGCGGGTTGATCTCGAGCGCTTTCTTCGCTTCGGCGATGGCTTCGGCGTGCCTGCCTGCCTTCGACAACTCGGCCGATCTTGTCAGCAGCCGGTTCGGCACCCCCGTCGTCATGTACAGCAGCCGGCGCAGTTCCTTGAATGGATTCTCGTGATCGTCCACGCGGATGTCGACGATGCGTTCGACGGTGGATTCCGAGTTCGGCGGCAACGGCCGTACCACGAGGATGCCGGCGGACTGCATGCCGCGCGTGTCGCCGCCTTTCGCCTGGCCGGCATCGAGCGCGTCCATCAACCGCTCGGCCATCGATCCCTTGCCGTTCTGGTATGCGGCCGCCATCGCGTCGACCACCGCTTTGCTCGCGAGTGTGTTGCCCTGGGCCGAGAAGTTGGCGCCGGAGACGTGGCCGGCGTAGCCGCCAAGGTGAACGAGATCTTTGGGATCCGAGTTGCGATCGATGACTCGCTTGCCGGTGTAAACCGCCGACCGTCCCTTGGTGTCGATCACCGCGACCTGACGGGTATCGCGGCCGGGATCTTCATCGGTGATGCGCCTGACGACTTCTGCGGGCGACAGTCCCTGCTCGAGCAGCGCAATCGCCTTCGGTCCATATTGACGATTGGCTGATGCCTGCGTGGCTACCGCGCCCACGCCAGGCTTCGCGTATGGCACCGCGGCGCCCGCCCCGAACGCGCGCGACTGCACCCCGACACCGAGTTCATTCGTCACCGGATCGAACGCGATGATCGAGAAGGTGCCGAACCACGGATCGGTCCCGTCCAATTGTGGGCGGGGAGCGTCTTGAGCATCGAGGGTGATGGTGGCGAGGATGAGGGCGACGAAGACTCGCTTCATGGATCGGACAGTTTAGCCAGAAAATGGTGACGATGATGTTTCGAATTGCTTTGGTGTGTGGACTGGTGGCAGGAGCGGCGGTTCAGGGTTCGGCGCAGGAACCGACCAGGACGCTGCCCGATGCCTACAAGTTGCAGCTGGAAAACGACCACGTTCGCGTGGTGCGGGTGCATTACGCCGCCGGCGCGAAGTTGCCCGATCACACCCATCCGGCCGGCACCACCGTCTACGTCTACCTGAATGGTTCGGAGGGCGTGGTGTTCCGCCACACCGGCGGCAGCAACCGCGCCGTAACGCGGCCGGCCGTGAAGTCGGGTGCGGTGCGGATCGCGACCGGCCGCGAAGAGCATCACACCGCCGAGAATCCCGCCTCGACGCCGAGCGATTTTCTCCGCATCCTGCTGAAGACCGACGGCGCGGGCGAACGGACGATGTATCGGCTGCAGCCGTCGGAGGCCTCGTTCGACAACAAGCAGCTCCGCATCACGCGCCTCACCGTCGCCGCCGGCACACCGTTGACGATCGGCGCCCCGGCCGGGCAACCATCGGTGATCGTCAGCGTGCCGTCCGGCGAGACGCGATGGATCGCGGGCGGCGAACGCGCGGTGGTCGCCGACCCGGGGTCCTACATCCGGATCGACCTGCTCACAGCGCCGCAATCGCCAGCATCAATGTAAAGGTGGCGGGCCCTTTTACGTTGTTACGACGGCGTGCGGTCCATGGCTTGCAGCGCTTTGACGCCGGTGCGCATGCCCATCAGCCAGGTGGTGATGCTGAGGAGAGCGGCGCTCGTGAAGCACGTGGCAATCAGGAGCTGCTGCCCACCAGTGAGCGGACGATTGCGGAGCTGACTAAACAGGTAAACGCTCGAGGACCAGCCGAGGAGCACGATCATCACCAGGATGAACAACACGGCCACGATCATGAACGCCACCCCGCCGTACGAGCCGGCGACCTGGCTGGGATTGTCGGCCGCAAATCGCGGATAGCGCGCTCCGAGGCCCGTCCCCAATCCGACCAACGCGAAGGCCATGAACACAACAGCGACCGCCGACATCTGCTTCAGAAACGGGTCCACGCCGAGCAACTCATTGCCGGCGATGATCAGGCTCTCGGTCAGGATCAGGATCGGCACCAGCCCCGTCCAGAACTTCGACCACAGGAAATCACGCAGCGAGATCGGCGCGGTGCGGATGATCCAGAACGCCGCGCCCTCCGCTGACACCGCCGGGAACACGAATCGCACCGTCACCGTCGACATCACGAAGCTCGCCATCGCCAGGTTGAGGAACGCGTAGATGTTCTTGAGGAAGCCGCTCATATACGGCAGGCGAT
>DASVFC010000140.1:0-4253 GCA_036380235.1 Vicinamibacterales bacterium | reverse complement strand
ACCGAACAGCCGCACCGCCTGGGCCGCGGCGCGGAGCGCTGAACCAAGCACGAACCTTCTGATGCCGCCGCGCGCCCTCCCCGCGAACGCGCGGTCAGTGAGACGATGACAGTGGATGCGCGGGTTCCCCGCGACTGCGGGAATCGACGCCGCCCCTTCGAGACCGATCAGATCGACATCGCCGCCGGCGGCGGCCAGCGACACGGCGTGATACTGCATCCGGGGGGAGCGGCCCAGATCTCCGAGTACGATAACGGCGGTTCGCATTGAGTGTGTACCTGTTACTGGGCTTGAGCAGCGCCGCACTGGCGCTGCTGCTGACCCCCGTTGTTGGACGGGTCTCGGCGTTGCTTGGACTGGTAGACGCCCCCGGCGGGCGGAAGGTTCATACGCAATCGGTGCCCCGCCTCGGCGGCGCCGCCGTCGTCCTCTCGGCCGCATCAGCGTTGACGCTGGTCAGCCTGTTCACGACAGGTCGCGGCGAAGCCGGTATCCTGCCGGCACTCCAGCCTTTGCTCCTCGGGGGATTGTTGATCTTTCTTGCCGGCGTCGTGGATGACATTCGCGGCCTCGGCCCGGCGCCGAAACTGGTGGTTGAGTTCGCCGCCGCCGGGGTGGTAATGGCGTCCGGCCTGCTGATCGAGCGCGTAACGGTGCTTGGCAACACATGGAACCTGCACTGGCTCGCCTATCCCATCACGGCCGCCTGGATCGTCGGCGTCACCAACGCGTTCAACCTGATCGATGGCATCGACGGCCTTGCGCCAGGCATCGGCGCGTTGGCCGGGGCCGCATGCGGTGCCATCCTGATCGTGCGCGGCCACAACGCGGAAGCCATGCTGCTCGCGGCGTTCGTTGGCGCGTTGCTCGGATTTCTGGTCTATAACTTCGAGCCGGCGTCGATCTTCCTTGGCGACAGCGGCAGCCTCGTCACCGGATTTCTTCTCGCGACGACGGCAATCGCGGGGTGGCAGAAAGGTGCTACCGCGCTGGCCTCCGCGGTGCCGCTGCTGATCTTCGCGCTGCCGATCGCCGACGCGGCGTGGACGTTGCTGCGGCGCATCCTCGCGCGGCCGGGCGAGGGCCGCACGATGCGATCGGTATTGCAGCGCATCGTCGAGCCGGATCGAGAGCACATCCATCACCGGCTGCTGGCGTTGGGCTGGTCGGTCCGGCACACCGTGATCGTGCTCTATGGCGTCACCGCGCTGTTGTCGATGCTTGCGCTCGCCACGGCGCAGGTCGAACGATGAGGCGCGTGCTGCTGGTGCAGCCGTCGCTACAACCGCCGGGCGGCGCCAATGGCGTCGGCGCCTGGGTGCTGCAGGCCCTTGCGCCGGTGCATCGCGTGACCGTGCTGTCGTGGCAGCCGGTTGAAATCGATCCGATCAACCGATTCTTCGGCACCAGCCTGCAACGCTCAGATTTCGACACTATCGAAGTGCCGGCAGGCTGGCGCAGCCTGCTCGACGCCGTTCCCGTTCCGGCGACGTTACTCAAGCTGTCGCTGTTGATGCGCTACACGAGACAGGTCAGTGCCGGGCACGACGTGGTGTTTGGCGTGCACAATGAAATGGACTTCGGCCGGCGCGGCATTCAATACGTCCACTACCCGACATATTTTCGTCCGCGGCCGGACGTCGACTTGCGGTGGTACCACCGCCCGCGAAGCGCGTTGAACCTTTACTACCGCACGGCCGATTTGATCGCCGGCGTCTCGGTTGAACGCTTGAAACGGAACCTGACACTGGTGAACTCCGATTGGACCGGCCTGCAGGTGCAGAAGTCGCTCGGCGTGTCGACGCGAACGTTGTATCCCCCGGTCGTCGATCCCCAACCGGGATTGGCGTGGGACAACAGGCATCCGGGTTTTCTCGCGATCGGCCGCATCTCGCCGGAGAAGGAATACGAGCGCGTAATGGACATCCTCGCTCGAGTGCGCCAACATTTTCCCGAACTGACGCTGACCATCGTCGGCACCTGGGACAGGTACTCCCGCCGCTACTGGCAGTGGCTGCGTAGGGAGGCGCAACGGCTCGGGCCGTGGATCCAAATCAAGCAGAACATCCCCCGGGAGGAGGTTCGGCAGTTGATGGCGACGCACCGCTACGGCATTCACGGCATGCGCGAGGAACACTTCGGCATGGCGCCCGCCGAGCTCGCGCGCGCTGGGTGCATCGTGTGGGTCCCGCGGGGCGGGGGCCAGATGGAAATCGTCAGCCACGAGCCGGCGCTGATGTACGAGAGCGACGACGATGCCGTCAGCAAGATCGCCCGGGCACTGACAGACGACTCGGAGCAATCGCGGCTGCGCGCGGTGATGTCAGGGGCTGAGCGCTTCTCGACGGCACATTTCGTGTCGCACGTGCGCGAGGTCGTGGCCGCATTCAGGGAATGACGTGCGCATCCTGATCGTCCAGAGATCGCTGTCGCCGCCGGGCGGCGGCAACGCGGTCGCGGCCTGGATGGTGCACGCGCTGGCGCGCGAGCACGAGGTGGCCACGCTAACCGCGCGGCCGTGGTCACCATCTGCGACAAACGCGTTCTACGGCACGTCAATTCCCGATCGGGGAGTCACGCAGCACGTTCTGCCCGCGCCGTGGTCGTGGCTCGATCACCTTGATGACGATCGCGCGGTCCGGCTGCGCATGTGCACCTTACTGCGCCATGCGAAGCCGCTCACACGCGCCTACGATCTGTTGATCACCGCGGATAACTTTGGCGCGTTCGCGAAACCGGGAATGCAGTACGTGCACTTCCCCGCGGCTATGACGCCCAGGCCGGCGCGGCTGGCACCGATCGTGAACCTTTACTTCGCGTTCTGCGATGCGCTGATGGGTCTGCCGTGGAGCGCGTCCGCGCACAATCTGACGCTGGCGAACTCGCAATGGACCGCCGCAGGACTCAGGCGCGACTACGGCATCGCTGCGCATGTTCTCTATCCGCCGGTGGTGGATCCCGGCGAAGGGGTGCCGTGGGAGCAACGAAGCGACACCTTCCTGTGCATCAGCCGCTTCACCGAATCGAAGCGTATCGAGATGGCGATGTCCATCGTCCGCCGCTTGCGCGCGCACACGCTGCCGCGGGCGCGGCTGATCATCGTCGGCTCGCCGGTCAATCGCGAATACACCTCACGGCTGCGGAGCCAGGCAGCACGGGCTGGAGACTGGATCGAGTTTCGTGAAGATCCATCTCGAGAACAAACCAACCAACTGATCGGATCGTGCCGGTACGCCCTGCAGGCGATGGTTGGTGAACACTTTGGAATGGCCACCGCGGAGCTCGCAAAGGGCGGCTGCCTGGTCTTTGCGCACGAGAGCGGCGGTACGCCCGAAGTGCTCGCAGAGCCGGCGCTGTTGTGGAAGACGGAAGATGACGCCGTGCAGCGCGTCGGTGCGCTCACGCAAGACGCAGCAACGCGCGAGGCGATCCGATGGCGGCTGCGCCGGCACGCGCGGGCCTTCACCACGGAGCGATTCTGCAGCGAGCTACGCCAGCTGGCGGAACGATGGGTCGTGCAGTAGCTCGGAGAACGTGCCGATGCCGGCGACCTTGCCATCGCGCAAGTAGATCAACTGATCGCAATCTTTCACCGTCGACAATCTGTGGGCGATCGCGATCACCGTTCGCGACGCGTGCAGGTCCGCTTGCCCGCCGTGGCCCTGACGAACGCGGGCGATCGCCTCCGTCACCTCTCGCTCGGTTTGATTGTCGAGCGCGGCGGTCGCTTCGTCGAACACCAGCACCGGCGGATCGTGATACAGCGCGCGCGCAATGGCGACCCGCTGCCGCTCACCGCCGGACAACCGCACGCCATCTTCGCCGACCATCGTTTCGAGCCGCTGCGGCATCGCTGCCACGGTGTTTTCGAGCCGCGCCAGCCACACCGCCTTCTCGACCCGTCTGTCGTCGATAGCGCTGTCGGGAACACCGAATGCGATATTGCGGCGCAGCGTATCGTCGAGCAGATAGACGTCTTGCGAGACATAGCCGATCTGGCGCTGCCAAATCCGCTCGCGGCCTTCGAGCGGTTCGCCATCGATCAGCACGCGGCCGCTCGTCGGAGTCAGCAACCCCAGCAGCACATCCACGAGCGTGCTCTTGCCGGAACCGGTTGGACCGACGATCCCGATCGACTGGCCGCGGGGAATCGAGAACGAGACATGCTCCAGCGCCGGTGGCGCCGCCTCCTCATAGTGGAACGAGACGTCTTCGAAAATCAGCGATTGCTGGAGCATCGGCGGCCCCGGCTC
>DASVFC010000139.1:0-7283 GCA_036380235.1 Vicinamibacterales bacterium | reverse complement strand
CGAAAAAGTTGAAGTCGCTGCCGACTCTATACTTCGTGCCCTGCCACGATTCGTGGCCGCGGCCGTGCGAGAAGTTGAAGAAGCCCTGGCGCGTGATGTTGAAGCGCAGCCCGATGTTCATAGCCTTCTCGGTGCCGTCCTGCACCCGATCTTCGGCGACCTTCGCGAACACGAACGGATTGATCCGCTGTATCCAGAAATTCTGGCCGGCCTTCGGATACAGGTTCAGGCCCGCATAAGACCACACGCCCGTGAATCCGGTGCGGTTGTAAAACGCGGTATCCATCTGGAAGTCCTCGTCGACGTGTTCGGCTTGCGTGGCGAAGGTAAGCCGCCGCGTTTCGTACTCGTACTTCGCCTGCATCGAGTTACCGCGGGCGTCACGCGTTTGATCGCTGGTTTGCGAGGCGATGAACGTGGCGCTGACGCTGTGTGCGCCCGACGGCCGCAACGAGAGGTCGGCCGCGGCAACGGTGTTGTGTCGGCCATCAAGGTAGGTATGCGTGAACAGCCCGCCCACGTAATCCGAACGGCGCAGCGCATAGGTGCCGCGCGCGATTGTGAAGGAGCGATTCGGTACCTCTAACTCGTCGCCGTCGGGTCCCAACGCGATCAGCGATTCCGGCTTGTCGTCCAGCGCGTTCAACACGCCAAACGTCGTCTTGCCAATGGTGCCCGTAACCTTGCTGCCGAAGATCGGATCGACGATGCGGCGGGTGTGGACGGCGGTGCGCATGTTGCCGTCGCCGCCGGTGCCAGCAAGATTGAACAGGCCCATCCCCTCCATGAAGAACGGCCGCTTCTCCGAGAAGAACACCGGGAAACGCTGGTTCACCTGCACCTGGAACGCGTCGCTCTCGACCTGGCTGAAGTCTGGATTGATCGTGCCGTCGAGCGTGATGCCAGACGTGATCCCGATCTTGCCGCTGACGCCGGCGTTCCACTTGTCTTCAGCACCGTTCCAGTTCGTGGTGTTGTCACGATCCTGGTCGATACCCAGGGTCACACTCGGCAACACTTCCACGAGGCGGCGCGGCTTGAGGTTGTTGAAGATCAAGTGCGCCGGTCGATCGAACACCCACTGGCCCGGTAGCATCTCGGGCCACGCGTACGAATAGCCGATACGGCTCACCTTGCGCATCAGGACGAGGCCCATGCGCACGTCGTCGGCCTCGGCGAAGCGCAGCGACTGCAGCGGGATCTGCACTTCGAGCACATACCCGTCGGGGACGGTCTTGCCTGCGGAATACCACACCGCGTCGGCGTCGAACTGCTCGCCGGATGCGGACGTGTTAATGGCGTCCATCTGGCTACCGCTCGGATTCGTGAACAGGTGATACGCGGTCTGGCCGGTGCCGGCCGAGTCGAGGCTGATGGCGACCCAATCGTCGCTGAACGCCCGATCGCGGCGCGTTACGGTGGTGCGGATCTTCGCAGGCTCGTTGTCGAAACAGTGAAACGCGAAGTAGATGTTGCGGTCGTCGTAGGCGACGCGGACGTCCATGCGAAAGTGATCCGGCATGGCGTCGCCGCGATTCGGGTTATACGACGCCCACGCCCCCGTCGGCATCGGCGCCTCCTTCCACGCCGCATCGTCGAGCACGCCGTCGATGCGGGGCGGTTCTGTCGCGCGTGGGACGCGATATTCTCCCTGGCTCTGCGCGAACGCCGATCCGCCGAGGGTCAAGGCCATTGCAACGGTTGCAAAAAAGCGGTTCATCAAAAACCTTTCGAGCGTACACGTTTCGCCGGCCACCGATTAGACTCGGCGAATGCGCCTTGCAATCGCCTGCGCCGTCTTGCTATCTACCGCCCTGCTGGCTCAGCCGTCGAGAAGCGATGCTCTGTTAGACGCGTCGAGGGCCGGAGATGTTGGGAGGGTTCGAGCGATTCTTGACGCGGGCGGCGACGTCAATGCCGCCAATAGATACGGCGTCACCGCTCTCGGTTTTGCCGCAGAGAAAGGCCATTTCGATATTGTCCGGCTATTGGTGGAGCGGGGGGCCGACCTCGACGCGGTCGATTCATTTTACGGATCGCGACCCGTCGACTTCGCCCTGCGCGGTGGCCACCTCAACATCGCGGTTTTCCTGATCGAGCACAACGCCAAGGGCGCTGTTGGAGTGCTCAACCTCGCTATCAGGCGGCGCGATGCGTCTGCGGTGAAGGTGGCATTGGCCGCCCGGCAAGCGGACGCGCAGGCACTAGCGAACGCGAGCGCGCTCGCGGCTCAGGCGGGTGATGCGGCGATCGCGGCCCTGGTCAAAGCCGCAGCTGACGCGACGCCGGCAACAGCACCGAAAGTCATTGCGCTCCAACCACAACTGCTGCGCTCCTACGAAGGCAATTATCAGAACGCGGCCACCGGCGCCGCGGTCAAGGTTGTGTTCGATGGCGCACGCTTGACGCTGGCGGCGGAAGGGCAGCCAACACTCAGGCTGCAAGCCATCGAAGAACGGCGATTCATCTCCGACGACGGAACGGACGTAGCGGTGGCCTTTGCAGGCCGTGGCGGCATCATCGAGCGTCTCGCGATCGTCCGCGGATCGACCTCGGTCAGGTATGAGCGAGAGGGATTTGGCGACGCCACGTCAGCTGCGGCCGATCCTGGATCGACGCGGGCCACGGCTTCTGTGCGTGCCGATCCCGACGCGCCGCGATCGGCGCCGATCAATTGGCCGTCGTTCCGAGGGGCGAATGCGGCAGGTGTTGGCGATGGGCAGGGTGTGGTTACGGACTGGGATGTCGTCTCGGGTCGCAACATCAAATGGAAAACGGCGATACCCGGTCTTGGGACGTCGAGCCCGATCGTCTGGGGCAACCGGGTCATCGTCGTCGCCGCGGCGAGCGACGAAGACACGTCGTTTCGCACCGGGCTCACCGGCGACGTGAAACCGATTGAAACGCTGCCAATACACACCTTCAGCGTCTATTCGCTCGATCTCACGACAGGCAAGGTGGCGTGGCAGCGAGAAGCCTTCTCAGGCAAGCCGATCGTCAAGCGTCACTTCAAGTCGAGCCAGGCCAACGCCTCGCCGGCGACAGACGGCAAGCATATCGTCGCGCTGTTTGGTTCGATCGGCTTGCTGGTCTGCTATGACATGAACGGCGCGCTGATCTGGAAGAAGGAGATTGGTGCGCTCGACTCCGGCTGGTTCCTCGATCCGAGTTACCAATGGGGCCATTCGAGCTCGCCGATCATCTACAAGTCGTCGGTGATCGTGCAGGCCGACCAATCGCGAGGGTCATTCATTGCCGCCTTCGATCTGGCAACGGGCCGTGAATTGTGGCGGGCGGCGCGGGCGGATGAAGTGTCGACCTGGGCGACACCGTCGATCATCAGCGGCCCGAAAGGCGATGAGCTCGTCACCAACGGCACCCGGATTCGCGCCTACGACCCGACCACCGGCGCGTTGTTGTGGACGCTCGCGCCGAACTCGGAAATCGCGATCGGAACGCCGGTGGTGCATCGCGATCTGGCGATCGTGACCGCCGGTTATCCACCGGTGCGGCCGGTCTATGCCGTTCGCGCCGGTGCGCGCGGTGACATTTCACTTGCCGCGGGCAAGACCGCCAGCGACGCGATCGCGTGGAGTCACGATCGTGATGGCACCTACATTTCATCGCCGATCGTGTATCGCGATCAGCTCTATACGTTGAACAACAACGGCATCCTCACCGCCTACGATGCCAACACGGGTGAGCGAATTTATCGCGCCCGGGTAGGCGGGGGCGGCGCCTTCAGCGCCTCGCCGGTCGCCGCAGACGGCAACCTGTTCCTCGCCAGTGAAGATGGCGAAGTGTTCATCGTGCAGGCAGGGCGCCAATACGTCGAGCTTGGAAAGCGGCCGATGAATGAGGTGACGATGGCGTCGCCGGCGATTTCGAATGGGCTGTTGATCGTGCGCACCCTGAATCACGTGTGGGGTATCGGACGATGATCGACGACCTCATTGCTGCGACGCGAGGGCTGTGGCGTGCAAAATCATTCGCCGCCGCCGCTATCGTCACACTAAGCCTCGGTATCGCCGGCGTCGCTGTGCTGCTGACCTTCATTCATGGCGTGATGTTCCGTCCGTTGCCAATCATCGATCAGGAACGCGTGATCGTGGCGTGGAAACAGCTGCTCTCGAACGCCGACGCGCCGATGCCGTTTGGCGGCGATGCGATTCGTGCTGCCGGCGACGCCAGCACGCTCCTCGAAGCGGTCGGTGGCGTCTCGAGCCACGCCGTCGCGTCCTGGCCGCTCGTCGATGCCGACAGCGCTGGATACGTCAAAGGCGCACTCGTCACTGGCAGCTTCTTCGATGTGCTCGGCACCCCTCCGGTGCTTGGCCGTGCATTGACAGCCAACGACGACCGCGCCGGCAGCGAGCGGGTGATCGTGATCAGCGCCGCGTTGTGGAAGCGCCGCTATGGGGCCACGCCGGACATTATCGGCCGACGCGTGACGATCGACGAACTGCCGTTCACGATTGTCGGGGTCATGCCGCCTGATAGCGATTACCCGCGTGGCGTTGAGGCGTGGCGGTCGACGTCCACCGTGAAGCTGGCGCCGCCGTTCGGTGATGCCGCCCGCCAGGAGGTCAACTTAATCGCGCGGATGCGACCGGGCGTAACGATGGAGCAAGCCGCGGTCGAACTGGATGCGCTCACGAGACGGTATGAAGAAGCATTGCCGCCGGATCGGCCGCGCGGCATGCGGCCCGTGATCAGCTCATTCGAAGACGTCCTCATCGGTGACGTCCGGCCGACACTGATCGCGCTGCTCGCGGCAGTGAGCCTGGTGTTTCTGATCGCGTGTGCGAACGTTGCCAACCTGCTGTTATTGCGCGGCGAAGCGCGGCGATCGGAAATTGCCTTGCGGGAAGCGCTCGGCGCCGCTCGCGGACGCATTGTCCGGCAACTGTTTGCGGAAGGCGTGGTGCTCACCGCGATAGCAACTGCGGCCGCGTTGCTGGTTACATCGTGGGGTCTGCAAACGCTGCTCGCGCTGGTACCGGACGCTCTGCCGCGCGTCGAAGCGATCAGGATCGACAGCACCGTGACCGCGTTTGTCGCAGCGATCGCGTTGCTCGCCTGCCTGCTGGCGGGAGCTGCGCCAGCGTGGTTCGCGGCGCGCCTTGATTTGGTATCGCAGTTGCGGGGCGATGACCGTGGCATTGTCGGCGGACGGTGCAATGGCAGGCGGTCGCTCGTCATCGCGCAGGTAGCGCTGGCGGTGATCGTTGCTGCTGCTGCGGGAGTGGTGAACAGCAGTCTTCTGCGGCTGCAATCCATCGATACTGGCGTGGCAGCAGAACAGCTCTGGTTCGTGAGCCTGTCGATGCCGCAATCGCAATACGCAGATCGGACGCGGCACACACAATTCTTGTCGAATGCGATCGACGCCCTCAGCGCGGCGCCACAGTTCACGTCGGTTACGAGCGTGAATACGGCGCCGTTTGCGGGAGGGTGGAGCGTGCCTCGCTTTACGATCGAGCACCAGCCCGCAGACGCCGCTGCGGCGAATCCGCCGCTCAATCTTGAGGCTGTTCGCGGCAACTTCTTCAACACCATGGGGGTCCGGTTAATCAGCGGCCGTGCCTTCAACGATGACGATCGAGCCGGAACTCAAGACGTCGCGATCGTCAGCGAGGACCTGGCGCGCATCGTTGGCGGCGGCGCGGAGGTGGTTGGCAAGCGAATCAAGATGGGGCCGCCCGACGGCCGGTCCCGCTGGATGACTATCGTCGGAGTCGCGGCTGCGGTCCGCTATCGCGATCTCACCGCGGAGCAGGCGACCCTGTATGTGCCGGTGGCGCAGTTGCTCGATGCCGCCCAGACGCTGGCGATCAGGACGGCTGCACCCGCGGCGGTCGTCGCAGGCATTGCGCGCGAGCGGGTTCAGGCCATCGACCCGTCGGTCAATGTCATGAGCGTGTCGCCATTCGCTGAGCGGATGGCCGGCGCGCTGGCGCAGCCGCGTTTCAACGCCTTGCTGCTGACGTCCTTCGGCGCCGCCGCGTTGTTCCTCGCCGCCATCGGTCAATACGCGGTAATCGCGGCGTTCGTGCGGCACCGCGAGAGGGAGATTGCGTTGCGTATGGCGCTTGGCGCATCGCCGCGCCTCGTTAGACAGCTGGTGTGGCGCGAAGCGCTGATGCTCGGCGGCATCGGGGCCGCAATTGGTCTCGGGGGCAGCACCGCGATCAGCAAAGTGTCGCAGCGGTTCCTTTATGGCCTCGACGGACTCGACCTCATGACGCTGGCTGGCGCCGTGTTGCTCCTATTGGTCGTGACGCTGGCCGCGGCGTACGTGCCGGTTCGGCGCGCGACGCGCGTCGACACGGTCGAGATGTTGAAAGCCTGACCATGCGCGCGTTCTATCACCCCGATCAGGCAGCTCACGATCCGCAGCAGTACATGCGCTTCGGCCGCGTCGTCGCCCCAAAAGATGTGCCGGCGCGGACCGACGCGCTGCTGGCGGCGCTGTCGCAGCTGAAGATCGCTCCAGAGGCTCCAAGCCGGGACTATGGTTCCGCGCGTGCCGCGGTACACACGAAAGCGTTCCTCGATTTTCTCGAGACCGCGTGGGATCGCTGGCAGCTGTTGCCCGACAAAGGTCCCGAGGTATGGCCAAACACGTTTCCGTATTGGAGCGGCCGTCCCGAAGAAGCAGCCCGGGCGGACTGTCGTCCCGAGAACCTGATCGCGCACGCCGGCTGGTATCTCGGCGATCTTTCGGTGCCGATCGGCGCCAATACGTGGATCTCCATTCGCGAGTCATGCAACACCGCCATCGCGGCGGCCGACGCGGTCATCAACGGCGAGCGCCTGATCTATGCGTTGTGCCGACCTTCCGGTCACCACGCGCGCGCCGATCGCGCGTCGGGTTTTTGTTACGTCAACAACACCGCCGCCGCCGCTCAGTGGCTACGCAGCCGGTTCAGCCGCGTTGCCATCCTCGACGTCGACGCACATCATGGTGACGGCACGCAGCAGATCTTCTATCTGCGACCCGATGTGCTGACGATCTCCATTCACGCCGACCCGACGAACTACTACCCGTTCTACACCGGGTACGAAGACGAGCTTGGGGCGGGCGATGGGAGAGGGTGCAATTTCAATTTACCCCTCGCTCACGGCTCGAAAGCAGCGGCCATGTCCGCGGCTGTCGATCGCGCCGCCGATCGCATCCGCGGCTTCGGCGCCGAGGTGCTGGTGATTGCGCTCGGCTTCGACGCGCATGCGCGCGATCCGATCGGGGTGTTGAAGCTGGAGTCGGAAGACTTCGGTGTGAT
>DASVFC010000138.1:0-3578 GCA_036380235.1 Vicinamibacterales bacterium | reverse complement strand
GAGCACGGTGTCGACGGCCGCCCACGTCTTCCGCATCACGTCTTCGACATCTCTGCTGTGATGCAGCCAGTCGATTTCTCCGCCGCTGCCGGCCAGGTAGCCGTCAAGGCTGCACGCGCCACCGTAAATCACCTTCCGCATACCCACCTCCGTCGCCCGCGTTATACTAAACGACGATTTAGAAACAATACTAAACGTCAGTTTAGAAACTGTCAACATGAGCCCACGACCGCGTAAGGCGAGCGACGAGGACATCTTCAAGGCGGCATACGCGGTAATGCAGCGGCTAGGCCCGGGCGAGCTGACATTGGCCGAGATCGCCGCGGAGGCGGGCGTCACGGCCGGCGCCCTGGTCCAGCGGTTCGGCTCGAAGCGAGACCTGCTCCTGAAGCTGTCCGAGTCCTTTGCCGGCGGGACGGCGGCGATGTTCGGGCAACTGCGCGCGTCGCACCGGTCCCCTCTTGCGGTGATTCGCGCCTATGCCGACTGCATGGCCGGCATGGCAGCCACGCCGGCGGCGCTGATCCGCAACCTGGCGTATTTGCAGATAGACCTCACCGACGAAGACTTCCGACGGAACATGGCGAGTTCCGCGCGAGCGACACGCGACGAGCTGCAGAAGTTGATCCGCGAATCGATCGACGCGAAGGAGCTGACAACGCGCGTCAACGCCCGGCAGCTGGCGCGCACCATCGAGGCAGTGATCGGCGGCTCGATGCTGGCGTGGGCGTACTACCAGGAAGGCAACGCCACCAAGTGGATTCGGGAAGACCTGAACGCAGTATTGCGTCCATATTTGAAACACAACTCTTAACTGCCGACTGTTGACTGCCGACTGCGTATGGATGAGGTCACACTTCTTGCAACACGACCGTACGTATGGGACGCAAGGCATCAGCCACGTTCGCTATCGTCGCGGCTTACGGCTTCGTAATCGCGTGCGAATCCACCACGGCGCAAACCAACACGCCGGCACCAAAGCCGGTGAAATCAAAGAAGGTTTCGGAAGCCGAGCGCGCTGACGCGATCTCGCGCGCGTTGGTTTGGACGCAGCCGGAAACGCCGATCGCCAAGGCCCGGCTGGACTCCGATCCCCGGCATCCAGAGTCCATCGAATGCACCTTTGCCGTCACCGAGGTCGGCGGCACCGCGCCGAAGTTTGATTGCATCCTCGAGAACGGTGAACGCATTCGGGTCAAATACGGTCGCACTCCGGAAATTCCATCGGAAGTGGCGGTATCGCGGCTGCTCCACGCGCTCGGCTTCGGTGCCGACGACGTGATGCTGGTGCCGAAATTGCGCTGTTATGGCTGTCCCGCCGAGCCCTTCCTGACCATGCGCACGCTCGGCCTCGCCGGCGCGCACGAGCTCTACGGCAAGGTGATGAACAAGGGGTCCTACAAGGACTTCGAATGGGTCGCGGTCGAACGTAAGCACTGGGGCCGCGCCATCGAGACGGAACAACTCGAAGGCTGGGCATTCTTCGAGCTCGATCTGATCGACGAAAAGAAGGGCGGCGCCCCGAAGGCGCACGTCGATGCGCTGCGGCTGCTCGCCGTCATGATCGCGCATTGGGACAACAAGAGTGAGAACCAGCGGCTGGTCTGCCTTTCTGAGAAGGACTGGCCCGAGGGCGGCAAGTGTTCGCGGCCGCTGGCGATGCTGCAGGATGTGGGCTCATCCTTCGGTCCGCGCAAGGTCGACCTGCCCAAATGGGAAGAACAACCGATCTGGAGCGATCGCGCCTCGTGCACGACCACGATGGATGGACTGCCCTACAAGGGCGCGACGTTCAAGCCGGTGCGGATTACGGAACGTGGCCGCAAGCACCTCGCCTCGTTGCTGCAACAGCTCAGCGATCAGCAAATCTCGGCGCTGTTTGCCGGAGCGCGGTTCGACCAGGCGAAGGGCATGGTCGGTTTCAGCGCCTCGCCGGTAAGCGAGTGGACACGTGTGTTCAAGAAGAAGGTGCAGCAGATTGCTGACGGTCCCGCGTGTCCTCAGTGACCGCGCGCAGCGAGCCGGCGTCAACGGTCACCCCCTGACGATTGATCGCCTGAAAATAAAATCCCTCGTCGGCGATTTCAATCAGCATGAAGTGAAAATCCTCGTCGTAGGCCGTGGCGATCGTGCTCGACGGCCGCGCATCGCCTTCGCGCAGTGAGCCCGCACCGCCGCTGACGAAGTAGAGCAGCCCGTTCTGCAACTCCGAACGACTGTAGATGTGCTCGTGGCCCGAGAACACCACGTCGATGCCGCCATTGACGAAGGACGATTCCAGCGAGAAACGCAACGCCCGCGCCGCGAGCGTGTAGCGCCCCGGCGTGTAGAGCGGATGATGCAGGAATGCAATCTTCCATTCGGCGCGCGATTCGGTGGTTTCGTGCTCGAACCACCGCCTCTGCTCGGCGTCCAGATTCGTGCTGTCGAGTCCGAAAAACCGAACGCGCGTGTCCCAACGCGTGATCGGATCGACGGGGGGCGTGAACGTGTAATAGCGATTGCCCTTCATGTTGAAGGGCTCGTAATAGACCTGGTTCGGGTCGTCGTGGTTGCCGAGCACCGCGTAGAACTTGACGCCGTCGGCGAGCAGCGCCTTATAGGGATCCTCGAACTTGATTCGATAGTCTTCCGGGGTCGCGGGTCCTTCGTAAATGTTGTCGCCGGCCATCAGCACGAACTCGAAGTCGAACTGCTGGCGGAACGCCACCATTTGAGCTGCCACGTCATGCTGCGGTTGCCATCCGCGTCCGCTATCGCCGATGACCGCGAACTTGATGGAGCGGCCGGCGTTGGGGAGAGTCAGCGTTCCGGGCGCCAGCGCCGACACGTCGAGTGCCTCGAGCCGAGGCTGTTGGCGAGATTCCGGTGTCTTTTCGGCCCAACTCGTGCCGCAGGCCGCAGACAGCACGGCGACATAGAGCGCGAGCACACGACTCCCCATGCCGCAGCGTTTGCAGGATATGAACCAGCGCCGGTGGGTAACGAACGCGTTAAATCTGGCAACGACTGCCACCCCGGCAGCATAGCGCGACCCAGCGAGATGTGATTTGCTACAAAGGATCAGCCTCACTGGACGATCCGCGCACGATCTTGACCTCGGCCTTGTCCACTGAAGCACGTCGGTACTGGCACAGCACTTGAAGTAAGGGGGCTGCCATGAGGAAAACTTTTTCGGCGTCAATCGTGCTGCTGGTCGCAACGCTGGCGGCGTGCGACCAGGCGAACACCGCTGAACCGCCGAACGCGAAGCCACTGGCCGAACAACCGGGGAGCGGCACTGCAGCCGCGTCGGTCACGCCCGATGGTCAGCCCGTCAACGCGATGGGTGCTGCCACGCTCGAGTTCCAGAAGCGCGTGCAGGATTACATGAAGATTCACAACGAGGCGGAAGGTAAGGTCCCGAACCTGAAGAAGACCGACGATCCGACGGAAATCGCGGAGCGCGAGCAGGCGCTTGGCCAGATGATCATGACGCTGCGCGCCAATGCGCCGGCGAGCGAGGTCTTCGTCAAGGAATACCAGCCGTACTTCGTCAAAATCATCCAGGATGATTTTGCGCAGCGCAGCCCCGCCGA
>DASVFC010000137.1:0-2503 GCA_036380235.1 Vicinamibacterales bacterium | reverse complement strand
GCTAAGGAACGTGGGGACGAAGAGAACCCTCATCTCAAAGGCAAGCTTATCGATATGACCCCCGATCAGTCAAGTCCCTTATGCCTGCCCGCGGCAGCTTCAGCGGCCGTCGGCCCTTGGATAACGCTTCAGGACCTCGCGAAGGCGCTCCAGCGGCAACGCCTCCGCCTTCCCCGATCGGCTGGTGACGGTCGTCGCCTTGAGGAGCGAGTTATAGACCGCCTCCTCCGTGGCCTCGAGCGCGGCCTGGAAGAGGGGCGAAACACCATCGGCGGGCAGCAATGTCCTGGCCTGCGCCGCCGACGACCCGAAGCGGGTCCGCAGATCCGCGGCGGTCGAGAACGCGATCGCAAAGTCGCCGCTGCCGTTGCTGTATGACGATCCGGTGCGCGCCAGCCCGAACACCGCACGAGCAGCGAGGCGTTTGAGATCGCGCGCGTCAAGCGGCGCATCCGTGGCCACCACAATCATGCAGGAACCATCGCCGTGATCGTCGGCCGGCGCGGATTTGGGTTGATAGGAATAGCGGCCGAGGGCCTTTCCAACCGGCACGCCATCCATCGTCAGCACGCCGCCGTAATTTGATTGCACGAGGACGCCCACCGTGTAACCGCCCAACCGTGCCTCGAGTTTGCGCGATGCGGTGCCGATACCGCCCTTCCATCCGAACGCCTGGGTGCCGGTTCCGGCGCCAACGCTTCCCTCCTGGACCGGGCCGCTGCTCGCGTTCCTGATTGCGTCGATCACGTGCTGCGGCCGGACGTGTTGCCCGCGGATGTCGTTGAGGCCGCCGTCGTTGGTTTCGCCGACCAGCGCGTTGACCGATCGCACGTTGTCGTTGCCGGATTGCTCGAGCGTCCAGCGCACGAGGCCGTCGATTGCCTGCCCGACACTCAGCGTATTGGTCAGGGCAATCGGTGTTTCAATCGTGCCGAGTTCGTCGACCTGCGTTGAACCGGCGAGCTTGCCGAACGCGTTGCCGACGAACACCGCGCCTGGAACCTTGTCTTGAAAAATGTTGCCGCCGTGCGGCAACACCACCGTGACGCCGGTGCGAATGTGATCGCCCTCGTTCAACGTGGCGTGTCCCACGCGCACGCCCGCAACATCGGTGATGCCGTTCAACGGCCCCGGTTGGAACACACCCGGGGCAATGCCGAGGTCCCGCGCCCGCGGCCGAGCGCTCTCCTGAGCGGCGAGAACCGCGGTACATAGAACCCCACATACAACCGCGAAACCCGCGAACCCAACCTGTTGGAACTTCTGGAACATGTGCAACCCCTGGAACCGTTGTGTGTCTCTCGATCCGTTGTGGAGCAATGATACGATCCCCTGTTCATGCGGCAGATTTCCCTCGACGCAATCACCGAGGCCGCGCAGCACGTGTACGAGGCGGCTGTGCGCACGCCGCTCATCAAGCTCGACCTGCCGTTCGCCTCACCTGGACCGGCGCCCGACATTTACCTGAAGCTCGAATCGCTGCAGCCGATTGGTTCGTTCAAGATCCGCGGCGCGTGGAACGCAATTCGCAAGATTCCGAAACAGCAACTCAAGGACGGCGTATGGACCGTCAGCGCCGGCAACGCGGCACAGGGCGTGGCGTTTGCGGCGCGGCTCGCCGGCGTGCCGTGTTCGGTGATGGTGATGGACACTGCACCGCAAGCCAAGCTCAAGGCCATCGAGCGACTCGGCGCAACGATCGTCACGTCTTCCTACGACGAGTGCTGGAAGACGGTTGAAAGCCATGCGTCGCCGCGCATGCGCGGCCATTTCGTGCATCCATTCGATGACGACGACTTCATCGCCGGCAACGCCACCGCCGGCCTGGAAATTCTCGAGGACCTTCCTGATGTCGATGCCGTGGTTGCCGCGCTCGGTGGTGGCGGCCTGCTGTCGGGAGTGGCGTCGGTGATGCGCGCAAAGAAACCCGACGTGCGCATCTACGCGGCCGAACCGGAAACAGCAGCGCCGCTGTCGACGTCGCTCGCCCGCGGCGAGGCGAGTTACTTTGCCGGGTGGAAGCCGTCGTTCGTCGACGGCGCCGGCGGCAAGTCGGTGTTGCCGACGATGTGGCCGTTGCTGAGCGAGCTGGTTGACGACTCGATCGTGGTGTCGCTCGACGAGATTGCCGCCGCGATGCGCCACGCCGCCGAGCGCGTGCACGTCGTGGCGGAAGGCGCCGGCGCCACGGCGATTGCCGCGGCATTGAGCGGCCGCGCCGGAACTGGAAAGGTCGTTGCCGTCGTCTCCGGCGGCAACATTGATTTAACGCGATTTGCAGAACTAGTAGCCTCCCAACATGTCTGAAGAGAGATTTGCCAAAGCCGCCTCACTTCCCACCGGTCTCCACCGCCTGCACGAGCTCGCGCTGGATTTGTCGTGGAGCTGGGACGACAGCGCGCGGCAGTTGTTCCGCCGCCTCGATTACAACCTGTGGCGGGCGACGTCACACAACCCGGTCTTGATGCTGCAGCAGATCGCGCCGGAGCGATTGCAGGCGGCG
>DASVFC010000136.1:0-2525 GCA_036380235.1 Vicinamibacterales bacterium | reverse complement strand
AGTGCGACCCGATTCCTTGCGCATGCCCATCGCCGCCGCTTCTTCAGCGGACGCGAACCGAATAGATACCGTGCGGTCTTCCCAGACGACGCGGTTTGCCTCGTCTTCCGCCCTGTCGATCTCTGCCGCCGTGACCTCGCGCGCGAGGTCGATGGTGGCGGACTGCTGACCCATGTGAAAGCTCTCGGTGCGAACGCTAAACAGCCGGTCGAACGCCGCCGACAGTACGTGCTGCCCGGTGTGCTGCTGCATGTGATCGAACCGGCGCGCCCAGTCGATTTCTCCGGTTACCACGTCGCCAGGTTTCAGCATGCCGCTGAGCACGTGCGCGATGTTGCCGTCTTCGCGATCGATGACATCCACGACTGCGGCACCACCAAGGGTGCCGGTATCAAACGGCTGGCCACCGGAGGTCGGGTAAAACGCGGTCTGATCGAGGACGACGTGCGAGCGGCCGGCAACGGATTCCACGGTGACGACGGTGGCGTCGAAATTTTGCCGGTAAGGTTCGGTGTAATACAAACGCTGCGTCATACGTCCAGCTGTTTTGGCAACACGATAGGCAACTCGAAGTAGAAGATCGCACCGCCGTGCGGCGCACTGCGATAACCGATACGGCCATTGTGCGATCGGATGATCTCGTAGCTGACAGACAAGCCGAGGCCGGTCCCCTCGCCCACTGGCTTGGTGGTATAGAACGGCTGGAACAGCTTCGCTTCGTGCTCTGAGGGCACGCCGGGCCCCGAGTCCTCGAGCTCGACCCACGCCCACCCGTCGCGATCGCCGGTGCGGATCGCGATTTCGCGCCGCGTCGGGTTCGCATGCACGATCGCCTGCTCCGCGTTGATCGCGAAATTGAGCAGCACCTGCTGCAGCTCGGTAAAGATCGCCATCACCAGAGCGGTTGACTTGTCGTCGACGCTCACCTTGATGTTCGATTCTTCGAGTTTGCGGTGGCGAAGCTCCATCACCGAGGCAACCACGTCGCGAAGGCGCACCGGCGACGGCTCGAGGATCTGGCGGCCGAAGCGCGACAAGTTGCGGATGATCGCGCTGGCGCGCGCGCTTTCTTTCTGGATGAGCGCGAGATCCTTCGCCGCGTGTTCCGGCATCCCCTTCTGCATCTGCAGGAGCTCGGCGAAGCCGAGGATGGCCTGCAACGGGTTGTTCAATTCGTGCGCGACGCCCGACACAAGCACGCCGATCGCCGCCAGGCGCTCCTGCCGGATCACCTGCTGTTGCAGCGATTCCACTTCCTGCCGCATCCGGCGTTCGTCATCGACCTGCGACGCAATCGAGGTCCGCGCCCTTTGCAGGTTGGTGATCATGCTCGCAACCGTACGCTGCAATTGCTCCATTTCGGCGGTCGGCATCGGCTGCGTGTCGAGCGGTGAGAGGTCGCCGCGGCTGACTCGCTTCGCGGCGGCATCGAGGTGATCGAAGGCGCGAATCCATCGCCGCCCGAGCATCCACGCCAGTACCACTACCAGCACCGTGGCCGACACGGAAATCGCAAAGTTGCGCTGCCAGATGGGTAGCGTCCGCGCGAACGCCACCGACGTCGGGATGCCAACGCTGGCCAGCCACGGTCCGCGATCGACGACGGCGTTACCGAAGACGCGTTCCACGCCGTCGACGCCCGTCAGGACTGCTGTTGCGGGGACTTCATACGGATTACGCGGCGTCCCGCCCGGCGCAGCAGAGCGGCCGACATATTGTGCGGCTTCCAGGCTGCGCGCCACCACCACGCTGCGCGCGTCGGTCAGCGTCACCACGGAACCCGTCGGCAGCGGAATGGAGGCGAGCACCTTCTCGAGCGCCTCGAGGTGCACCGACAGGCCGAGCACACCGACTACGGCGCCCTCATCCGAGACAATCGGGTAGGCAAGCACGATCGCGTGATGTGTGTCGCCGGCCTTGCCGAGCATCGGGCTCACCAGGCTCTTGCCCGTCCGCGCCACCTGCGCGAGCCAGGCGCGATCCACCGAACCTTCCACGGCGTCGTCGGGCGGCACTGCCCAGGCAACGGGCTGACCATTCAGGTCGGCCAGCAGCGCATTGTTCAACAATTGATCGCGGCCGCCGGCCAATGGCTGCAGGACTTCTGTGCCAGCGTTCGGTTCGAGTTGCCGCAGCATCGGGTGGCGCGAGGCCGTCGCCGCCACTGCGTCGGCCGTCTCGAGGTTGCGGTTAACGTAGACAACAACTGTCGCCGCCATCGTCGCGGTCTGGCTGGCGAGCTGGCGCACGTGCTCGTTGTATGTCAGACGCGCGCCGTAACCGATCGCGGCGAACACCACGATCGTCAGCAGCATGACCACCACGGCAAGTTGGCGTCGCAGGGGGTGGGCCAAGGTAACGCGCGAATGGTATCAGCGCAGCGGGTGAATTAGCGGGTCGGTTGCACCGGCTTGTGCAAACCCCGCCGCGCGAAGCCGGCAGCTGTCGCAATGGCGGCACGGGGTACCGTCGGGAAGCGGATCGTAGCAACTGTGGGTGAGGCTGTAATCCAGGCCCAGGGAGAG
>DASVFC010000135.1:0-3419 GCA_036380235.1 Vicinamibacterales bacterium | reverse complement strand
CCGGCAGCTTCGACTATCCGGTGGTCTTGAACGTGGTCGGCGCGTATCGATTCAACGAGCGGTGGGATCTGTCGACGCGGATCTCGTACCTGGGTGGCCGGCCCTACACGCCGTTCGACGAGGCGGCATCGACAGCCGGTCGCCGCGCGGTGTACGATGTCGGTCGCGTAAACGCGCTGCGCGCCCCGGACTATTTCCGCGCCGATCTCCGTGTCGATCGCCGGTTTACCGTCAACGGGCAGCCACTCGCCATATTTTTCGGAGCGCAGAACATCACGAACCGCAAGAACTTCTCCGGCTTCTCGTGGGACCGCCGCAATAACCGGCTCACCATATCCGAGCAACTCGGGCTGTTTCCCATCCTCGGTCTCGACTGGCTGTTTTGATGCGGCGCCGATCGATCGTCGTCCTCGCCATCATTGCCGTTGCCGCCGTGGCGTTCGTGGCTACGCGCACACGTTCGACCGCCCTCGAGGTCGACGTCGCCACCATTGAAGCGGTGCCGTCGCTGCAGTCGTTCGTGACGGCCTCGGGAGAAATCGTCGCCGCGAAATACGCCGACATCGGGTCGGCGGTGATGGGGCGTCTCGTCGAGTTGCCGGTCAAGGAAGGGGATGTCGTTCGCGCCGGCCAAGTGGTGGCGCGGATCGATCCCGTCCAGGCCTCGTCTGGCGCTGACGCGGCCGACGCGTCACTGTCGGCGCTCGAAGCCGATGCCCGTGCTGCGACGACGCAGGTGCGCGCGGCCGAGGCCGCCCTCTCGGAAGCGCAAACGCGCAGTGCGCAGCTCGCGACGGCGCTGAAGCGGGCGCGCGAGTTGCGCGATAGCGGGCTGTTGCCGGCGTCGGATTTCGATGACGCCGTGGCTGCCGATGCCGCGGCGACGGCGCAGGTGGCGGGGGCGAGCGCGTCCCTCGATCGTGCCCGGCAGGCGGCCGGCGCCGCGGAGCGTCGAATCGCGCAGGGCCGCGCCGAGCGCGTGCGAGCGCGTGATGCGCTCTCGAAAACCGACATCACCGCGCCGATTGACGGCGTCGTCACGCGCCTCGACGTCGAGGCCGGCGAGATGGTGGTAATTGGCGTGCAGAACCAGCCGGGCACGATCCTGATGACGATTTCCGACCTCAGCGCGGTCAACGCCGAAGTCAAAGTCGCAGAGGCCGACGTGATGCGGCTGAAGGAAGGGATGTCCTCGGCGGTGACGCTGGAATCCCTGCCCGGCCAGCGCTACGACGGCCGTATCGTCGAGATCGGCGCCAGCGCGCTGCCGCTCGCCGGCGGGCAGGCGGCGGCGCGTGAGTTCCGCGTTCGCATTCGCCTGGATCGCGCCGATGCAAGGCTCCGTCCCGGATTGACGTGTGATGCCGAAATTCTCGCTGCGGAGCGGCGCAACGTCACCGCGGTGCCGTTGCAGGCGGTGGTCGATCGAAATGGCGCGACCGGTGTGTTCACCGTCACCGACGGGGCCGTCCAGTTCACCAAGGTCACCACCGGGATCATCGGTGGCTTGATGATCGAGGTCTCCGGTGTCTCGGCCGGCGCGCAGGTGGTCTCAGGTCCCATTCAAGCGCTGCGCGATCTCACAGATGGCGATCGCGTGACGGCGCGCAGCGGCGAGCGCTGAGGGCGGGGTGACGGGCAATCTGATCGAGACGATGCGGCAGGCGATGGGCACGCTGGCGGCCTATCCGATGCGGTCCTCGCTCGGCGCGCTGGCGATCGCGGTGGCCGTTGCCACGATCGTGATCGTGGTCACCGCGCTCGACGGCATTCGCGCCTACACCGAACAAACCACGGCGCGCACTTTCGGATCCGATACGTTCGTCATCGCCCAGGTTGCGGGTGCGGGACGGGTATCGCGGCGCGAACTGCGCGAGCAACTCGAACGCAACCCGCCGTTGCAGCGCGCCGACCTGGCGTTCATGGAACGATATCGCGGCGACGTCACGATCTACGCTCCGACGTCGCAGCGGCGCGCCGAGGTCAATGCCGGTGCGCTGATGATCGAGGATGCCACGGTCACCGGCGCGCCCGCCTCGATCGCCGCCATCCGGCAGATCGACCTCGCCAGCGGCCGCTTTTTCAGTCAACGTGAAGCCGACGAAGGCACGGCCGTGGCGGTGATTGGCGCGGATGTACAGGCCGCGCTCTTCCCCTCGTCCACACCCTCGGCGATTCGTATCGCCGGCCGGAAATTTGCCGTGATTGGCGTGCAAGCTCGTGTCGGCAGCACCGGCGGCGGGTCCGTCGACAAGTATGTGTGGATCCCGCTTCGCGCCTACGAGCGCGCCTATGGTGCACCGCGGTCGTACCAGGTGTTCGCGCGCGGCGCTGAAGCGGTCAGTGCCGTCGCGGCGGAGGACCACGCGCGGGTGACGTTGCGGGCGCGCCGATCGTTGCCGCCGTCGGCGCCCGACAACTTCGACGTGCTGACGCCGGATGCGGCCCGCGGTTTTGTCGCCAATCTGTCGCAACGCATCGGGGTGGCGGCAGGTCCGATCTCGCTGATGGCGCTGCTCGCGGCGGTCGTGGTGGTGACCAACACCGTGCTGGTGTCGGTCACCCAGCGTACGCGCGAGATTGGTGTGCGGCGCGCGCTCGGCGCGACCCGGACGCGCATCGTCCGGGAAGTGATCGCGGAATCGGTGATGTTGTCGCTGCTTGGTGGTGCGGCCGGCGGCTTCGCTGCCTGGTCGATCATGACGGGAGTGGCTGCGGTGACCGGTCTGCCGATCGCGGTGCAGGGGGCAACCCTGGCGTGGGCCCTGGCCACGGCGGCCGGCAGCGGCCTGGCTGCCTCGTGGTATCCCGCCCGGCGGGCAGCGGCGGCCGATGTGATTGCCGCGATCCGAACCGAGTAGCCGATGGATACGCGTCGCCAGCTCAACGCGTTGTCCGAGGCAGCCGGCCTGGCAGGGGAGGCGTTGCGCGCGCAGCCCTTGCGATCGGCACTCGCCATTCTCGGCGTGGTGATCGGGATCGTCACCGTGGTGTTGGTTGCCTCAACACTGGTGGGCTTGCGCAACAGCGTCGCGTTGCTCTTTCGCGAGCTCGGCACCGACAACATCTTCGCTTATCACCTCAACGGCGAGCCTTACTCCGCGCCAACCGAGCTCGACGTCAAGCGGCCGCAACTCGTCCCCGAGAACGCGGAGGTGATCGAACGGCTCGGCACGTCGGTGCGCGACGTCGGCGTGCAGCTGATCGTCCCGGCGGTGACGCCAACGCGCGTGATCACGGCCCGCGCGGGTCTCAACGAATCCGACAGCGTCCTGATTGAGGGCGTTTCACCCGACTACTTCGACGTGGTCGGCGCGGATTTCCAGCGCGGCCGCCCGTTTACCGAAACGGAAGAGCGGGTGCGCGCACAGGTTGCGGTGATTGGCGCCAGCTTGTCGCGCGCCCTGTTCGGACCTGGT
>DASVFC010000134.1:0-7627 GCA_036380235.1 Vicinamibacterales bacterium | reverse complement strand
ATTTTCCACGCGTTGATGCTGCATGGACTGTATCCGCTGTTCGATCAGGGTGCCGGCAACCCGTCGCTGTGGACGCTCGCGCGCGAAGAATACCTTTACCTGATGTATCCGCTGCTGCTCGTCCTGCGCGCTCGCATGGCGTGGTACACACTCGCCGTGCTACTGGGCGCGGTCAGCGTGATTCTGCAATATGTGTTGACGCGGTCAGTGA
This sequence comes from Vicinamibacterales bacterium, assembly GCA_036380235.1. Taxonomy (GTDB): domain Bacteria; phylum Acidobacteriota; class Vicinamibacteria; order Vicinamibacterales; family UBA2999; genus 12-FULL-67-14b. Next base: position 7,416 of record DASVFC010000134.1, on the reverse strand, counting down.
CCCATCCCGAGACGTGGTGGCTGCTGGTCTACTCCGCGCCCGCGTTGTGGATTCAATGGCACCTCGGCGTCGTCGCGGCGGATGCCTACCGCGGAGAGATCAAGTTGCCCGTCTTCTGGACGCAGGCACGGTGGATCCCGATGTGGATGTTGCTCGGCTATCTCACCAATCCGGGCACGATCTTTCTCGGCCTCGCCTTTTTCACAGCGGTGAATGCCTGCGCACGGCGCGAAGTGGACGGCCGCTGGCCCGCAAGCGGCATCGTCGGCACCATCTCGCGCGTCGGGCTGTGGTCGTATTCGTTGTATTTGATCCACTTCCCGGTGCAGACCGTCGCGCTCGCGCTGAGCCGCCTGGTGGTGCCGGACGTCGACGTGCCTGGATTTGTGTTTCGTGCGGTCCTGCTCACGGCCGTCAGTTGCGTTGCCGGCCGCGTATTGTTCTCGCTTGTCGAGCGCCACTTCGTGACGCTGCCACGCCGCACCGGCAATCAACCGCTCGTCGCTGGTATCGAAATTCCACCAGCCGCCATTTCGGGGGCGCGGTAACCGTTTACGCCATTCGCATCTTCTTCAGGAAGCGCACCATCTTGGCCCGCAGGCGATCGTCACGCCACTCGATTTCACTGTCGCGCTTATCGGGCGGCTCCTGGCGCATCGCGATCTGGCCGAACATCAGCAGCCGCGTTGCCTCGAGCAGCCCTTCCGCGCCAAACGGTTTTTCGATAAAGGACTCACCGGGGCCAAGCTCGTTGACGCCAGTGAACAAGGTGTCCGCAAACCCGGTGACGTAAAGCACCCGAACCGCCGGGTTGATCTTGCGGACCGCGGCAGCCAGTTCGCGTCCGTTCATGCCGGGCATCATCAGATCGGTGACGAGCAGATCGACACCGGTGAACCCGGTCTGCTGCACCAGGCGCGAGGCGGCTTCGCCTGACTCCGCCGAGCTCACTTCGTAATTGTCGGTGGCAAGAATCCGGGTGACGAGCTTCAGCACCGGCGCCTCATCATCCACCACCAGCAGCCGCTTGCGCTCCTGCAGGGGCGGCCGTTCCAGCGCCTTCCCGAGTTTCGGCTGTTCCGGCCGGTGAATGATCGGGACATTGGGCAGGGGCGTCTGGTGCGGCGCGTCCGTCATGCGGTTCCGACATTTTATCGACCGAAGTGGTCCCGTACATGACACGGGCGGCGCAGAGGACATCACGTCCTCCTGCACCGCCCGGCCCGCCTTCCGCTCCCAGCGGCGTAGCGGTTAGCGCTTCGTCGATTCGTAAATCGTCGCCGCCCCGCCGCCGATGGCCGCGCCAATCAGCGCGCCCTTCTTGCCGCCGATGAGGCCACCGATGCCCGCGCCGCCGCCGGCGCCACCACCGATGATCATGGCCGTCTTGGCCCATGAGCGGCCCTCCTCACGACGCACGGTTTCGCGCGACTGCGAAACCCGGCGCACCGGGGCCCTGTTGACGGTGCGGACCACCGGGCGCGTCACCATCTCGTCGCGATACACCGGCTGTCCGTAGACCGGCTGGCCATACGCCGCCGGCTGGCCGTAATACATCGGCGCGGCGTTCGCACGCGTGATGCACGTCATCGCGGAGACTTCACGTCCGCCCACCAACGCGCGCTGCAGAACCGCTTCTTCGTGCGGTTGGCACTGCAGGGTCGGAGCGCCATTGGCATACGTCGCACCGTTGTTGAGCGCCGCGGTGTTGGCCACCGGCATCGCGTATGCCGATGCGGGTTGATCAACGCCGAACGCCGGGGCCGGGGAAGGCCGCATCACCGCGGAGGCGCCAAGCGCGATCGCTCCCGCCACCACACCACCAATTGCCGATCCCACCACCGTGTTCATCATGATCGAACTCCTTTGATGACCTGATATTCATCAAGGGACGTGCCATGGTTTTCGGCGTCTAAACGCTCTGTTTTCTGGACGAATTCCGGTAGTGCGGCGGGATGCGGTCGCGGCGCGAGGACACCTCGACCGTGGAAGGAGACGACCGGTCTGGGAGGCTACGGGACGATCGCCCAGCTGAACGTGGCGCCGATCGAGAAGCGCCAGAATCCAAATCGCTCCGGACGATTCAACTCTGGATGATCGGCGCTCGTAAACATATAGCGCGCGTCGCCGCGGACACCAAAGGCATCGTTCACCAGGGCGATCACGCCCGCACCCAGCGTGAAGCCGAGATCGTAGGTGGTCTGCGAGGTGCTGCACGTCGCGCCGCACCCGTGAATCTGCATGAGGCCGCCGCCGAGCACGCCGAAGGGACGAAAGTGGCCGGTCGGCCTCACCCAGGACCCATTGACCATGTACGTTGTGATGTCGAGCTCCTGCCCGGAAGCTAACGCATCGTCGGCGCGGCCGAAATCGAGCTCGGCGCCCCAGCCATCCTGCTCTTGCACCGACACCGATCCGCCGGCGGTCAAGCGTGGGTCGGAAAGCTCGCCGCCAGCGGCGAGGCCGACATGACCGGTCAGGAAGCCGCGGAACGTGCCCATGCGAAGGCTCTGCGCCTGCGCGTGATCGGCGCCGGCAAGGATGATGGCGAAGGCCGCGAAGGCCACGACTCTTTTCATGATCAGCAAGCCTCTCCGGCCACGAACAACTGTTGTCCTTCGGTGCGCAGCCAGCGGCGGGCCTCGTCCATGCGCGGGCACGCTGTGGCGACGTGACGCCAGAACCGCGCCGAGTGGTTCATCTCGCGCCGGTGCATGAGCTCGTGAATCATGACGTAGTCGCGCACGAAATCGGGCACCAGGATCAGCCGCCAGTTCAGCGTAATCGATCCGCGCGACGAGCACGCGCCCCATCGCGAACGTTGATTACGGATCGAGACGCGAGTGACGGTGATGCCGTGCCGTTCGGCGAGGGCGAGCAGGGCCGGCGGTAATATCCGTGCGGCGCGCTTTCGCAATGCCGGATCATTGTTGTGCGCCGGCCGCGGCCGCGACACCATCCTGCGGCGTTGGGTGTCGATCCACGGCGCGCTGCGCTCGACGAACGCCTGGGCCTCGCGCTTCGAGCCGCGCTGCGGCAAGGTGACGCGCAGCGTCCCATCGTCGAGCACGCGCAGGATGTAGCGACGCGCCCACCGGTGACGAACGTAGACAGGGGTCTGGAGCGTCTCAAGTGGCAACGACAATTGCATGGAACGTCATTAAAGATACCTTAAAGTAGGCGCATGGCTTCCGCCTTCGAAGCGCTCGGCGATCTGGTTCGCGGCGCCACGTTCGACGACTTTATCCTCAGCCCGCAATACAGCGTGATCGAACGGCGCGATCCGTCGGTGATCGATCTGTCGTGCCGCTTCTCCACCCGCATCACGCTCAAGCGGCCGCTGGTGTCGGCGAACATGGACACCGTCACACGCGCGCCGATGGCCATCGTCCAGGCGGAGGAAGGCGGGCTCGGGATCATCGATCGCGGCTTCCGCAACGGCGACATCGAGCCGCAGGTTCGCGAAGTGGAAAAGGTGAAGCGGATGCAGCACGTGATCATCCGCGATCCGTACGCGGTCACGCCGCAGACGTCGCTTGCCGACGCCAGGGCGATGATGAAGCGGACCCGGGCCGGCACGCTGGTGGTGGTCGAAGGGCCGCGGCGGTTGAAGGGTCTGCTGACCGAGCGCGACGTCCGCTTCGTCAACACGCGCGAAGGGACGGTGGCCGATCGGATGACGCCGATCGAGCAGCTGGTGACCGGCGAGGGCGAACTGACGCTGGATGTTGCCGAACGGATCATGGTCGAGCGCAAGGTCAAGAAGCTGCCGTTGGTCGACCGGAACGGCACGCTGCTCGGCCTGATCACCGCCAAGGACATCACGCGGCAGGTGCGACTACCCTTCGCCACCCGCGATGCGCATGGGCGATTGCGCGTTGGCGCAGCTATCGGCGCCACGGGCGATTATCTCGAGCGCGCCGCCGAACTGGTGAGCGCGCACGTCGATGTGATCGTGATCGACATCGCGCACGGTCATTCCGTGGTGATGGCGAAGGCCATTGACTCGTTTCGAAAACAGTTCCCCGACGTCGAGCTCGTTGCCGGCAACGTGGCCACGGCCGAGGGCGTGAAGTTCCTGGCCGAGCGTGGCGTCAACGCGATCAAGGTCGGCATCGGCCCGGGCGGCGGGTGCACCACGCGCATCACCACGAGCTTTGGCGTCCCGCAACTGCAAGCCCTGTACGAATGCGGTCTCGCCGGTGGTGACGTGCCGTTGATCGCCGACGGCGGCATCAAGCGCCACGGTGCGATCCTGGAAGCGTTATTGTTCGGCGGGGATACGGTGATGCTCGGCAGCATGTTTGCCGGCACCGAAGAAACGCCCGGCGACGTGGTGCAGAAAACCGTGGTGCTGCCCGATCAACAGCGCTCGGTGAAAGTGCCGTTCAAGGTGTTGCGCGGCATGGCGTCGATCCAGGCGATCCGCGATCGCCTCGACGTCGAAGACGATGAAGTCGTGGACCTCGAAGCGATCGGCGCCGAAGGCACCGAGGTCAGCGTGCCGGCGCGCGGATCGGTGCGGCCGATCATCCAGGACATCCTCAAGCACCTGTGCTCCTCGATCAGCTACGGCGGGGCCAGGAGCCTGGCGGAACTGCGACAGATGTTTCGTGAAGATCCGAAGCGTTACCTGGTGAAGCTGTCGGGTTCGTCGAAGAAGGAAAGCTACGAACGGTGAGACCAGCCAACGAGCACCACGTGCGCGTTGACGCCGGGATTGGATCCCAGCTGGTTGCCGTTCGAGAAATGCTGAAAGCGGTAGGACAGTAACCAGGCGCCAGGTCCACGGCCGAAGCGAAAGCCGACGCCCCAATGCGCCGTGAAGTTGCCGCGGCTCGTTTCTTCCGGAATTGCTTCCGTGCTCCACATCCCGCCCATCGCCAGTTCGCCATACGCGGACCATGACGATTGCGGCACGAAATTCCATCGCCACACCACCGGCGCGACGCCGATGCCGTAGATCGCCGACGGGGAGAATTGGGCAAACACCGGCATCGCCTCGACCGCCCACGCGAATCGTCCGCGCAAGAACCCGGGTCCCCATGCTCGCGTGAGCTGCCTGCCCCAGCCGATGGTTTGCACCGCGTACGACCGGCCCGACGTTGACTGAAACAGATTCACGCTCCGCGCTGCGCCAAGGGCGAATTGCCACTCTGCCGCTGTCGTCTCTCGATCCGTCGCAGCCGGCGCCGCCGGCGACCTGTCCGCCGTAGCGCTTTGTGCGAAGGCGGAAGGCGGACCGCAGTGAACGGCAATCGATCCGTCGGTGTTCATCAGATCGACGGCCGGATCGAGATCGGCCTCGACGTTCACTTCGAGACCGTGATTCACGTATAGATCGAGGGTCGAGTGGTCTTTGCTGATCCGCCAGTCGACGGTGCGGCCGCCATTCGCGGACTTGAACGAGACGCGCGTCTCGTTGCCAGCGAGTGCTGGAACAGCCCCGGGCAGGCGCAACCCCACCTGCGGCGTGTCGAGCGCTTTCGAACGAAAGACGATCAGCAATCCGGCGTCCTGGCGGACGAGGGTCCAGCTTCGCTGTTGAGGATCACCAGGCGGGCTGCAGGTGGCGAGCGTGTCGGCGCCCGCCGCCTGCGCAGCCAATAACAACGCGAGCAGCATCAGTTGGTGCTGACGCGCTCCGCGAACGTGATCAGGTGGCCGTCGGGATCGGTGATCGCAAATTCGCGCATCCCGTAGAACTGCGTCTTCAGCGGCATTACCACGTTCGCCTTTGGCGCAACAGCGGCGTGATAAGCATCGACGCCGGTGATGACGAAGAACAGTGCCGCTGTTCCACCGGGCGGCAGCGCCGCGGCGCTGGGGTAGTCATGCGTCGCGGCGGTGACGTCGTTCAGGAAGACCGGCACGCCATCGCGCTCGAGCCATACGAAGACGAAGGGCTCGGTCTCCGGCACGGTCTGCTTGAGGTCGAACCCGAGGACGTCGCGATAGAAGGCGGTACTTCTCGCAATGTCGCGGACGATCAGGTTCGGGGTGATCGAGGTGAACTTGACGATGGCGGAGCCGGCGGTTGAGGTCATTTGGACACACTCCTCGTGTCGCTCGCGTGACCTCCATCGGCAGCCGGGCGAGACGCGGCCGCCGGTAAGGGCATCGTTCCTTCCCGACCCCTGCGAGGAGCGACGTCAGTTTATCAAGTTCAGGCACGAGATCTGCTAAGTTCATGGGAAGTATGGCGCGAGGGTTCGACAGCAAGTCGGTGGAAGCGCAACAAGAGGAAGCGCAGCGGCCAAAAACGCTCCGGCCGCCAATGACGGCTGAAGAGAAAGAACGTGCAACCCGGCGAACCGGGTTGGAATTGGCCATGGCCGAGACCCAGGCGCAGATGGGCGCCGCGTGCCAACCGGCCCATCGGGAGATGCTGAAGCTTCGCCTCGAGGCCATCCAGGCCCAGATCGAGGGCTTGTGAGCCGTTGACAGTTTTGTTAAGCTTCGCCCAAAGAACCACCCACCGACCAACCAACCCCGATCCACCTATCGAGTCAGCCGTCATCAGTTAGAGCGCACCGTGCCACCAGTCAGATTGTTCGTGGGCAATTTGCCCTATCAAGCAACCGAAGACGACCTGCGTACGCATTTCTCGCAAGTAGGTCAACCAACGCAGATTGTGCGTCCGCTCGATCGCGAAACCGGCCGCGCGCGCGGCTTCGCGTTCGTCGAATACGCGGAACGGAACGTGGCCGAAGAGGCCATCAAGAAGTTCGACGGGCAGTTATTCATGGGACGCCCGCTCGCGGTCAGCGAGGCGCGGGCCCGTGAAGATCGCGGCCCCGGCGGACCGCCGCGGCCCGGCGGGTACGGGGGGCCGCGGCCCGGCGGGTATGGTGGCGGAGGCGGCGGGTATGCGGGTGGTGGAGGCGGCGGCTACTCAGGCGGCGGCGGCTTCGGCGGCCCGCGTCCGGGTGGCGGCTTCGGCGGTCCGCCGCGACCGGGCCAGACCGAGGGCGGCCATCATCAGCGACAAAAAGATTTCGGTCCCCCGGCGCCGCCGAAGGACAAGTAGAAGCCTTTCAAGAAGAACGAAGATAAGCCGCGCGGTCCGATTCCGACGAAGTTCTCCGGCCGCATGTATGACCTCGACGGCGAAGACGACGATTCAGTCGACATCACGCCCGAGTTCATGAAGCACGAGGACCCGGAGGTCGACGCGACGGACGCCACGGACGCCGCCGACGACAAGGACACCAGCACCGAGGAGAAGGATTAACCCCGGCGTGATGCGGCGCGAAGACGTCATCCTCTTCAGCGGCGGCGCTCAAGGCGCGGAAGCGGCCTTCGGCGAATGCGCCGAGAGCTTCGGCATCGAGGAAGTCAATTTCTCCTTCGACGGCCACAAGCCGGTCCGCACGCGCGGGTTGCGCGTGCTCAATCACGAGGAGCTCAACGCCG
>DASVFC010000133.1:0-5075 GCA_036380235.1 Vicinamibacterales bacterium | reverse complement strand
AGTGCGCAACTCGTGTCGGCCCAAGACGCCTTGCGCTATCGCGCTTACGGGCTCGACAGCAGTGTCGACGCCGTCCTCGCGATCACTGGCTCACGCAATGCCGAGATCAAGGTGCTGCACGAACGACCGGCATTGATCCAGGACCTTGAGTGGCGGGCGCCGTACGCGAATTCCGGCACCGAGCTCGCCGATCCCGTGCGCACGATCGTCTTTTCCTTTTGCGACGACGCCCTGTATCGTCTGGTGGTCACCTATGATTCCAACCGAACCGACGGCCTGAGCAATGCCGATGTCATCGATTCACTCATCGCAACCTATGGGGCTCCGGTTCCGGCGTCGGCGCGAAATCGCCCGCTGGAAACGCCGCCCGACAGTGTGGTGTTGGCACAATGGGATCGCAATGGCGCGTCGCTGACGTTGCTCAGAGGCGTCTACTCGGCCGAGTTCCAGCTGATTGTGATCTCGAAAGTCGCAAGCACACGCGCACGCGGCGCCATACGTGAAGCCGCGCGCTTGGACGCGGCCGACGCGCCGCGCCGCGAACGCGAGCAACGGAAGCAGGAGACCGTTGACGCCACCGCGGCTCGCGACAAGGTACGCGCCACGAACAAAGCCGCGTTCCGACCGTAGACCATCATGCCAGAGACGAGCACCCACAAAGCCCCGGAATCGGCTTCCGCGCGTGCCAGCGCGAAGGCCGAAATCCGCGACCTTGCCGAACTGATTGCCGCCCTCGACCGCCGGGTGCCGCGGATCGAGCGTAACGGCGAAGCGACGATCGTCCGCGCCGCCGCCACCTTGAAGAGTGAGGCGATCAAGCGAATCGCGGTCCTCGAACAGCGCCTTCGCTGACCGTGGACCGCGACCGCCTCGCTACATCGACAGCAATCGATTGAAGAACGATCGGTAGCGCGTTAGCGCGATCCGCAGGTCCTCGGTGGACACATTGTCGCCCTTGGTCCATTGTCCTTCCAGCGTCGAGCGTTCACGCGTGAACACTTCGGTCAACCGCGTCGTCAGCTGAGACACCAGGGCGTCGGCCTGTTCAACGGCCTCGCGCGGTTGATCGACGAAGCCGGTCTGAATCGCCTCCCACCGCGTGCGATAGCCGAGAAGTTCCTCGTCTGGAAACAGGTCGATGTGGCGCGTGGTATCAGACGCGGCCGTCGCTGTGCCCGCACCGCGCGCCAGATCCGAGGGACTGTCCATGACGCCGGGCCGATCCCCCGGGCCGTCATTGACGAATGGGCGGTCGACAACGGACGGTGTCGCGGCCGGCCTGGCTCCACGGTGGGCAAGAGGGTCAGTAACGGAGCGGTCGCCGACGGCGCGCTCGACAGGCCGTTCGATGGCGTTCGGCACCAGCGGGTTGTCGTGCGTGGCAGCCCGATCCGCCGTCCGCTCGAGCGGCCGCTCGATCGCATTGGGCACGAGGGGGTTATCGTGGTGCTCAGCCGGGTCGGGTTTGAATGGATTTTTCATGAGGCCCTCCGATGCGCATCATGCGCATCAACTTCCAACAGTTCGTCTACAAGCGCGCGATAGTTGACCACGGCTTGCCGCATTTCTTCCGTTCCGGCTTCACCACGCTGCCGTCGTACTGCCAGCGCTCGCGCGGTGCGATAGTTCTGAACGACGACCGGATGATCCACGGACAAGTCGGCCGCGCGGCGGTCAAAGTCCTCCAGCGGATAGCCACGAGCCGTCATCACCTGGGTCACCAGCTGGTCGGCCTGCCCCACCGCGTCGTCCGGATCGTCGACGAAGCGCGACTGGATGCGCCGCCATTCACGCGCAAACGCGTTGACTTGTTCCTGAGTGAGCTTGTGCAGGTTGAAACGGCTGACGCGCTCGGCGCGCTCCCGGAGGATGGAGTCCGCGCGTTCAGCTCCGACTGCCTCAACGGTTCGTTCGTATTCCGGTCCAAAACGCTCGCGCAAGTTGACCCGCTGTCGACGGCTCGTGAAATACCACGCCGCCAATACCAAGATCAGGACAACCACACCAACCCCGACGATCATGAGGGTTTGTGAATCCACAGTTAACCTCCTGCGGATCACTCAGCAAGCCGCATTCCATCGATCAGCAGCGGGACGGCGTTGCTCGCGGGCGCGTGCGCATGACGCACGCTCCAGATCAGCCAGCCGTGATGCTAAGGCCTCAGCCGATACCGCAGAACACCTTCGGTGGGCTGTATTGTCACAATCCTGCCGCGACGAAGAATATCGAGAGAGCCCTGTTTCGCCATCAATACTGCGCGATCGCGAACCGCGGGCAGCAGGCTGCGCCAGCCACGGCCGCCAACAATCCGCGCCGCGTCACTCGGACAAATCGTGCTGCCGGGTCGACGGCTCTGCAACAAGGCTCGAATGGCCGCGTCAATGCGGCGATTTTGCGCGGCCGAGGTCGAAGGTAACCACCAGGGCGTGCCGCGCTCTCCGAGCGCGAGCTTCGCATCGTTGACACGGCGCCGGCTTTCGCGCAGCTCTCGATCGTTCCTGCTGTCGCGGACGGCGCGGCGAGCCGCCATCAGCTCGCTCACCAACTCCTGACGGAGGTTATTCGGGATGTTCGGATCAGACGCGCGCCAGCGGCGGCCGTTAATGACAATGTAGGCGCCCTTCGGCGTGCTGCTCACAACGGCGATCGAACGTCTTCTTCCTGCACGCTGTCAATCGATCGGTTTCAGATTGGCGACGATCTCTTGACGACGATGCTCGAGGAACGGCGGCAGCACCACCGTCTCCCCCAGCTTCGCCGGATCCTCGTCGACGGCGAATCCGGGCCCATCGGTCGCAAGCTCGAACAGCACGCCGTTCGGTTCCCGCACATACAGGCTGCGGAACCAGAACCGATCCACCTTGCCGCTGTTCGGCACATCGAACTCGTTGAGGCGATCCGCCCAGGCGTCGTATTCCGCATCGGGAATCCGGAAGGCGACGTGATGCACGCCGCCGGCACCCTGCCGCGCCGCGGGTAACTCCGGCTGCACGGCGACATGGAGTTCGGCGTGCGCGCCGCCGCTGCCCATTTCGAAGACGTGCACGCGCGAGCCGGGATTATCGGGGTGCGGGATCTCGCGCGCCAGCCGCATGTTAAAGACCCGCGTCAACAGCGTGTCGGTGGGGCTCAAGGTCGGAATGCTGATCACGATCGGACCCAGGCCGCGAATCTGGTGTTCGGCCGGCACCGGACTGCGCTCCCAAGGCACGGGCGGGTCGCCTGCCCCGCCGTCGTCGATCAACGCGAGCCGTTGCCCTTCCGGATCTTCGAACCGCACCATCAACCGACCATCATGCTCGAATATCCCGCCGTGCGTGATCTTCAGCTCATCTAAACGCTTGATCCACCACCGCACGCTGCTTTGGCCATTCACCCGCAGGCACGTCCGCACGATGCTGCGCGTGCCGCGTCGTTCAGCGGGCACCGGCCAGTCAAAGAAGGTCAGGTCGGTGCCAGGACTCCCCTTGGCGTCCGCATAGAACAGGTGATACGCACTGACATCGTCCTGGTTGACGCTGCGCTTGACGAGGCGCATGCCGAGCGAGTGCGTATAGAAACGGTGGTTCTCTCTGATAGCAGCCGAGATGGCAGTCAGGTGATGAACGCCGGTGAGTTCCATGCTGTGGCCTCTTGCCGAAACGGTGACTTATCGGACGCCGGCGCCGGTCGATTGCCGTCGACCACGCCGGCGGTCCTTTACAGCTTAAGCCGCCTTCGCCACCGATTCAGGTTCGAGCGCCAACGCCAGCACTTCGTGAATCGTGCTGACGGGATGGAACGTCATGTGCTCGCGCACATCGGCCGGGACCTCCTCGAGATCCGCGGCGTTACGCGCCGGCAGGATCACCTCGGTGAGTCCGGCCGCATGCGCGGCCAGGACCTTCTGCTTCAACCCGCCAATCGGCAACACCAGGCCTTGCAAGGTGACCTCGCCGGTCATTCCGACCGTGTTCTTCACATTACGCCCGGAGAGAAGCGACGCAAGCGCCGTCACCATCGTGACACCGGCACTGGGACCGTCCTTCGGGACCGCGCCAGCCGGCACGTGCAGATGGAACTCCTTGCCGAAGAACGACTCGTCCTTGATGCCGAGTCGAGCGGCGTTGCCGCGAACGAAGCTCAACGCGATCCGCGCGGATTCCTTCATCACATCGCCGAGCTGACCAGTGAGCACGAGGCCCGCGGTTCCCGCCATCGTCGCCGCTTCGACGAACAGGACGTCACCGCCAACACCGGTCACGGCGAGGCCCGTGGCCACGCCAGGTGTGGCCGTGCGCGCCGCGACTTCGTGGAACACCTTGGCGCGGCCCAGCGCCTGCCGCACGAATGTCTCGTCGATCACCACCGGCTTAGCCGCACTCCCTGAGGCCACCGTTGCCGCCGTCTTGCGCAGCAGCGTGCCGATCTCGCGCTCGAGCTGACGAACGCCCGCCTCGCGCGTGTAGTCGTGCACCACGACGCGCAACACCGCATCGTCGATCGTCACGTCTTCGGCTACCAAACCGTTGCGCTCGGTCTGCCGCGGCCAGAGGTAGCCGCGACCGATGGCGACCTTTTCATCAATGGTGTAGCCGTCGAATTGAATCACTTCCATCCGATCGAGCAGCGGGCCAGGGATCCGATCGGCCACGTTCGCCGTCGCGATGAACAACACGTGCGACAGATCGAGCTCGATGTCGAGGTAGTGGTCACCGAACGCGTGGTTCTGTGCCGGATCGAGCACCTCGAGCAGCGCCGACGATGGATCGCCGCGCCAATCGGCGCCGAGCTTGTCGACCTCGTCGAGCATAATCACCGGGTTCATCGTCCCGGCGTCGCGCAGCGCGCGTACCAGACGCCCCGGCAGCGCACCGATGTAGGTGCGGCGATGACCGCGGATCTCTGCCTCGTCTCGAACGCCACCGAGCGACATCCTTACGAACTGGCGGCCGGTCGCGCGGGCGATCGATTCGCCGATCGAGGTCTTGCCCGTTCCCGGCGGGCCAACGAGCGTGAGGATGGCACCCGAGCGCTTGTCATCGGACAGCCCACGGTCGGCGCGAAGCTTGCGCACCGCCAGGTATTCCGTGATG
>DASVFC010000132.1:0-5416 GCA_036380235.1 Vicinamibacterales bacterium | reverse complement strand
CTGTTCTTCCGTAAGTTCGTCCTCGCTGCTAGCCGGTTCTGTCATGCCTCGCTTGTATCCAAACATCGAGCCGGAATTCCCCTCACAGCTGAGCTGCCGGCCACTCGATGAAATACGCGAAGGCACGGAGACGCGGAGAAGGCTTGTTTAAAGGCTCCGTGTGTTGTTTGGGGCAGCGGCATTATTTGACAGCGGCTCAAATGGAGCTGGTTTCTTTTCTCATCGTTCACGCGATCACGCGCAATCGCCTGTTTCTTATCGAGCAACTTTGTTTTCGTGGTATTCAAAGACTAACTATGGCCTGCACCATCCTGCTCACTGGCGCCAGCGGATACGTCGGCAGCCGGCTTCTTCGCGAACTCGAGGCGGCCGGCCACGCCGTGCGATGCCTGGCCCGTCATCCGGAAAAAGTCGCTGCCGGCCGCGCGACGACGGAGGTTGTGCGCGGGGATTGTTTGGATGAAACGTCGCTCGTGGCCGCGATGGCGGGCATCGAGCAGGCGTACTACCTGGTGCACTCGATGGGCACCGGCGCCGACTTTGCCGCGCTCGATCGGCAAGCGGCGGCGAACTTCAGCCGCGCCGCGTCCCGCGCCGGGGTTCGACGCATCATTTATCTTGGCGGGCTGGGTGACACTCCCGATTCGCTGTCCGCGCACTTGAAGAGTCGCATTGAAACCGGTGACGTCCTGCGCACCGCGGGCGTTCCGGTGATCGAGTTCCGCGCTTCGATTGTGATCGGCGCGGGAAGTCTGTCGTTCGAGATCATCCGGGCGCTCGTCGAGCGGTTGCCCGTCATGATCTGTCCTCGGTGGGTCGCGACCAGAACGCAGCCGATCGCCATCGCCGACGTCCTCGCGTATCTCGAGGCGGCGCTCGCGTTGCCAGGCGATACCGATCGGATCTTCGAAATCGGCGGGCCCGAAGTGGTGTCGTACGGCGACATGATGCGTGAGTACGCCCAACAGCGCGGTCTGCGAAGGTTCCTCATCCCGGTTCCCATCCTGACGCCGCATCTCTCTGGTCTATGGCTCGGTCTGGTGACGCCGGCCCTGGCGCGGGTCGGGCGCGAACTCGTTGAAGGCTTGCGCAATCCAACCGTGGTGCACTCGCCGGCTGCGCGCGAGGCCTTTGCGATTCGGCCAATACCAATGCGCGACGCCTTCGCGAGTGCCATCGCGGAGGACGCTCCGGGTCAACGAAAGATCGACCGGCGCACCGTGGTGGTGGACGCGGTGCCGGCGGATGCGTTTGCACCGATCAGGCGAATCGGCGGCGACACCGGATGGTATTTCGGCGATCCGTTGTGGCGCCTGCGCGGGTGGCTCGACCGCTGGGCTGGCGGCGCCGGTATGCCACGACACCGCCGCGATCCGGACGTGTGCGATGTCGGCGACACCATCGATGGGTGGCGTGTTGAGGCGTACGAACCTGACCGCCTTTTGCGACTGGCCGCCGGCATGAAGTTACCTGGACGCGGCTGGCTCGAGTTTCGCGTCGTGCCCATTGGCGACGGGGCGCAATCGCTCGTCAGTCAAACGGCGACCTTCGATCCGAAAGGCGTTGCCGGCCGGCTCTATTGGTACGCCGTGCTGCCGCTGCACGCGATCATCTTCAGTGGTCTGCTGCGAGAAATCGCGCGCCATGGAACACATGGCGCAGCACCTTTACCTGGCCGCGCGTAACGTTTCCAATCGACGCTGGTTGGCGTCACGTTCGCGGCCCTGGCGCCCGGCGATCGGCTTGAGATGTTTGTCTGCCGCAATCATCAAGGGCTCGGCATCGAGATACTTGCGCTGCGCGAATAACGCCGAACCGAGCAGGCTTTGCGCCTGCGCGATGCGCCAGTCGCCCGCGGCATACAAGCGCTCGCGAACGGCGAGTGCTCGACGTAATTCGTCTTCCGTCGCCGCGGCCTCGCCGCGCGCGATGCGCACGCGAGCCAGATCGAGCCTGGTGGCGATCACCCGCGGATGATCGTTGCCAAACTGCGGCGCGGCAATTGCGATCGCCTGTTCGAGTAGCGTCTGCGCCTCTTCGAGCCTGCCCTGCAACTCGATGGCGCCCGCGAGACTCGTCAGCGACATCGCGTACTCCGTATGCGAGTCGCCGAACGCCACCTGCCTGACTCGCACGCTTTCCCGCAGCACCGCTTCGGCAGCCGTGACGTCGCCCTTCGCCGCCAGCAGATTGCCAAGGCTGCCCTTCGCGGCACCGACGTTGGCGTGATCGCTCCCGAGCACGCGCTCGCTGGTGGCGACGTTCTCGCGCAGCAGGCGCTCGGCGCCGTCGAGATCGCCGCGCTCCCAGAGCAGCAGGCCCAGCTCGTGTTTGCTCGTGGCGGTCTCGCGATGCTCGTCGCCGAACACTTCAAGTCGAATGGCAAGTGACTCGCGAATCGGCGCTTCCGACTCGGCCAGCTGGCCGCGGTCCTTCAGGACCCGGGCCAGTTCGATGAGCGTCACCGCAACGTCCTGGTGTCGATCGCCGAGCAGGCTGCGCCTGATGGCGAGGCTCTCACGGATCAACGGTTCGGCCGCCGCCGGATTGCCGCTGCGCCGATACAACACGCCGAGATCGTTGAGACTTTGCGCGACGCGGACGTGTTGTGGACCGAGCGTTCGGCGCCCGATCGCCAGTGCTTGCTCGAGCAGCGGCAACGCCTTGTCGCGCATGCCGAGACGATCGTAGGTGCGGCCGAGCACCGTGAACATCTCGGCCTGCAATTCCGGCTGGTCGCCTAGTTCGTTGGTGATGCGGACGGCGGCGGTGTCGAGCAAGTTGCGAACCGTTGGTTCGTCGGCGCCCGGCGTCCGAAATGGATCGACGCTGGTCAACACGCTGGTGAGCAGCTCGCTAAGGCGCGATGCCTTCTCGGCCTGCAGGCGCGCGCGATCGCGTTCGGCCGCGAGCTGCACGGTATAGAAGCCGATCAGCGTTGCCAGCGCAATTGTCGCGGCAGCCACCGCCGCCACGCCGCGCCGGCGGCGGCGGATGAATTTGACCGCCCGGTACTTCATCGACTCCGGCTGCGCGCTGATGGGTTCGTGGGCGAGATAGCGACGCAGATCGTCGGCAAACTCCGCTACCGAACCATAACGTTCGGCCGGATTCTTCTGGAGCGCTTTGGCGACAATGGTCTCGAGATCGCCCGACAACTGCCGCGCCAGTCGATCCGGAGACGTGCCGCGATTCTCGGCGTGCGCATTGGTCGTCGCTCGCGCGGCGGACGACAGCCGCTTCGGTTCAACATCGACGATCGATCGCGTCAGCTCGACATGCGATTGCAGGCCGGTCGCGGTTGGATGCTGGCCGCACAACAATTCGTAGAGCAGCACCCCGAGCGCATAGATGTCGGTTGCCGTTGTAATCGGCTCGCCGCTGATCTGTTCGGGTGCGGCATACTTCGGCGTCATCGCCGATCCGCCGTCGCGCGTCAGCCGCGACAACTGGTCGTCTTCAATCAGCTTCGCAATGCTGAAGTCGAGCAACTTGATCTGCCCGTCTGCGGTGACCAGCACGTTCGACGGCTTGAGATCGCGGTGCACGATCAGGTTGGCGTGCGCATGCGCGACCGCCGATTGCACGTCGAGGAACAGGCGGATGCGGTCGTTGACCGGCAACTTCGCGGCATCACAGTAGGCATCGATGTGCTCGCCGTCGACGAGCTCGAGCACGAGATACGGCTGGCCGGTGTTCGACACGCCGGCGTCGATCAAGCGAGCGATGTGCGGATGCGCGAGCCTGGCGAGGATCGTTCCTTCACGCCGGAACCGTTCTTCACCGCCGCGGCCGACCAGCGCGGCGTTGAGCAGTTTGACCGCGACGTTGCCTTCATAGCGGCCGTCGCTCCGCTTCGCGAGCCAGACGCTGCCCATACCGCCGTGGCCGAGCGCAGACTCCAGCGTGTAGGCGCCAACCGTCACCCCGGCCAGCGACGCTGCGACCGGCGACGCCGGCGCGCGCGATTCGAGAAACCCTTCTTCGCTCAGCTGCCGATGCTGCGCGAGCATTCCCTCGACATCGGTCGCGATGTCCGGATCCTCGACGCGAATGGAGGCGAGGCACGCGTCGCGCTCGTCACTGGGAAGATCGAGGACGCGATCGAGATAACGGCTCGCCCGCAGCCAGCGCGCGTTGTCGAAGGTATGCGACTTCATGCGAGTTCCGATCGCAGCCGCTGGTGCAGGTAGATGCGCGCCTTTTCCCAGTCGCGCTGCACCGTGCGTTCCGACAACTCGAGCATCCCCGCGATCTCGGCGAACGAGAAGCCGCAGAAAAATTTCAGGTCGACGATTTTCGCCAGCCGCTCGTCCATCGTCGCCAGTTCGTCCAGCGCTTCGCTGATGCTGGTGAGCTCTTCCGCGTCGGCAATCACGTCGACGCCGGTGCGCAGCGACGTGATCTCGAACTGTCCGCCGCGCTTCTGCGCCTGGTGCCGCCGCGCGTAGTCGATGATGATGTTGCGCATCACGCGCGAGGCGTATCCCATGAAACGGTTGCGATCCGGAAACGCCCTGCCATCACGACCCGAAATATCGAGATACGCATCGTGGAGCAACGTGGTGGCGCCGAGCGTGACGCCAGAACCGCCTCGGGCCAGCTCGCGCCGCGCCATGCGATGCAGCTGTTCATACAAGGCCGCGAACACGGCGTCGGCGGCCGCACGATCCCCTTGCTCTGCCGAGGCGAGCAGCCTCGTGATGTCGGAGGTCACCGGCACCTCGCGAGGCGCGGTGACCGGCCGGATGTGACGTCCATAGTGCGGGCCGAAAGCGCGACCGACAGTATATCGGGCCGGCGTCTCGGCGGCGGGAAGCTGCGGCATCAGGGTCCTATCCTGATAAGCGCAAACGGCCCGCAAAAGACGACATCAGCGGCGGACGCCCACCGTCAGCCAGTATTCACGCGGCACGCAGATCCCCAACGCCGTGGGAAAACCGGCGTGAAAATCGATGAAATCGCGCCGCAACGCGTCCCGGCGGTCGGCATCGAGGCCAGCGGCCAGCGTTTTCGTCGGACCATAGCTGGTCGAGAACGTCTCCCACGCCGCCTCGGCACTGGGCTCGCGGTAATACGACACGCCGCGCTCGAGCTTGAGCTCGAACGCCCCGCCCAGCAGATTGCGAACCCGATCCGGGTTGCCCCATTCGAACGGCGACGGTGGCGCCGGCTGCGGCGGTGGCGGCATGTAACGCCGCATGACCTGGAACATCTTGAACAGGTTGCCATCCTGCAACCACGTCGTCAGGGCGACCCGTCCGCCCGTGCGCGTGACGCGGGCGAGCTCTTTCGCCGCCGCCTCCGGACGCGTGGCGAACATGATCCCGCAGGTCGAGATCACTGCGTCGAAGGTGCCGTCTTCGAACGGCAGGTTCTCTGCGTCGCCGAGTTGATAGTCGATCGACAGTTGCGC
>DASVFC010000131.1:0-8576 GCA_036380235.1 Vicinamibacterales bacterium | reverse complement strand
CCTGCAGAGACAGAAACAGCAGCTCGCTACCGCTGCGGCCGGCACGCAATTCCTTGTAGGTGCAGAGAAAGAACCCCCACCCGGAGTCGTCCACGGTTATCGACGTCACCTTCGGCAGCCGCATCACAGTCAACAGTCTCTCTGTCTCACGACATTTTCCTGCCGCGCGTCTCCGGGATGCCGATCCAGAACAGCGCGGCAGCGAGGAACGCGAAGGCTGTCAGCGTGAAGGCGGGACCGAAGCCGCGGCGTTGCGCCATCGAGCCGACGATAAAGGGAGCGACCGCGCTTAACAGGCGGCCACTGTTATAGGTCACGCCAAGCGCTGTGGCCCGGATTGATGTCGGAAAGATCTCCGACGCCACCGCGCCAAAGCCGCTGAAGTATCCGGTGCCGAAGAATGCGACGAACGGACCGAGGATAAGCAACAGCATCGGGTCGCGCACCATGCCGTAGATCCAGACCAGCAACGCGGCGATCACGAGATAAGCGACGTACGTCGGCCGGCGTCCGAAGGCGTCGCTGATGAACCCGAACGTGACGTAGCCAAGCCACATCCCGACCTGCATCGCGACAACGAACATCGCCATGGTTTCCGTCGAGAGTCCAACGCCACCTTGCGTCGATGGCAGCGAGAGGTACGACGGCACCCACAGGTTCAGCCCCCACCACGCAAACATCGTCGCCGCATTCATCGCCGCGAGCATGAATGCAAGCTTCCAGGGAAACGCGCCCTGTGCACCCTTCGCACGGAGAGCACCCCGTGCACCCTGTGCACGCTGTGAGTCGACCCACATTTGCGGCTCCTTCACGCTGCGGCGAATCCACAACGTGAACAGCGCCGGGATGATGCCGACGAAAAACACGGCGCGCCACCCGAAACGCGGCAACACAATCGCCACGACGATCGCGGCTAGCCCGTAACCGATCGCCCAGCAGCTCTGCATGATCCCGAGCGCCTTGCCGCGATGCTTTTCGGACCACGTCTCGCTGACCAACGTGGCGCCGCTCGCCCACTCCCCGCCCATGCCCAGACCGAGCAGCACACGGAAAATTGCAAATTGCGTCACGTCCTGCGCCAGGCCGCACGCAAACGTGAACACCGAATAGAGCAGGATGCTGAGGTTGAGCGCTCGAGTACGTCCGAGTTTGTCGGCGAGCACGCCGAACAGCAGTCCGCCAATCGCCGACGCGCCCAGCGTCAGTGAAGCCATCAACCCGCCCGTTTCGCGGCTCAGACCCAGGTCCTGAATGACGGCGGTCAGGATAAGGGCATAGAGCATCACGTCGAAGGCGTCGAGCAACCACCCCAGTGAGGCCGCAATCAAGGCTTTCCGCGCGGCTGGGGTCGCCTCTTTCCAGAAGCTGAAAAATCCGTCTATACTTCTGCTCAAATGGCCTCAGACAGAACAATCGACAAAATTGATGCCACTTTACTGGATATCCTTCAGTACAACGCTCGCACCACTCAGGCTGAGCTGGCCAAAGCCGTCGGTCTGGCGCCCTCGGCGGTTCTCGAGCGGCTTCGCAAACTCGAAGCGAAGGGCATTATCCGGGATTACGTCGCCTTGATCGACCCTCACGTCGTTGACCGGAGCATGCTCGCGTTCGTGGCCGTCAGGAGCACCGAGCACGGGCCCGAGATGCCGTCAGCGGTTGAATTGTCTCGCATTCCGGAGGTCCTCGAAGTCCACCACGTGGCCGGCGACGATTGTTACCTGCTGAAAGTCCGCGCCCGCGACGCCGAGCATCTCGGCCAGATCCTTCGCCAGCAGATCGCGTCGACCCCGAGCGTCATCTCCACGCGCACCACCATCGTCCTCGAAACAGTGAAAGAGGATCCGCGAATTTCGTTTCCGAAGGAGATGAAATGAACGCCGCGGCGCGCGGCAACGGCCGCGCGTACCTGGCTTTCGTCACGGTCTGCCTCGTCTGGGGCACGACGTATCTCGGCATCAGCGTCGCGCTCGAAACCGTGCCCGTGTTGCTGGTCGCCGGACTGCGCTGGATGTTTGCGGGCATCATCCTGTCGGTGTTGATGCTCGTCAGCGGGCGCGGCCTGCCTGGTCTGGCGCTCTGGGGTCCACTGCTGCTGCTTGGCTTCCTGATGAACGTGGTCGGTAACGGTTTTGTCGTCTACGCACAGCAGCATGTGGCGAGCGGACTCACTGCGGTCTTAATCGCGACGACACCATTCTGGTCGGCGCTGGTTGAACGGTTGCTGCCCAATGGCGAACGTTTCTCGAGGCAATCACTGTTCGGCCTCTCCCTTGGCTTCGCGGGAATTGTGAACCTGGTGTGGCCGGAAATGAGCAACGGCGGCGCCAGCGGTCGCGCCTTCATCGGCGGTGTCATCGCGATTCAGCTCGCGTGCGTCGGTTGGGTGGTCGGCACGTCCTATGCGAAACGGCATCAGCTCGGCGACAACCCGTTTCGATCGGCGGCGCTGCAGATGGTGTTCAGCGGGACGATGCTGCTTGGCGCCGCAACGTGGAATGGTGATTGGGCACGGCTATCGTTCACTCCGCGCACGCTCGCAGCGATGCTGTACTTGAGCGTCGCCGGCTCGCTCGTCGCCTACTCGGCTTACATCTATGCGATTCAGCATCTGCCGCTCTCGTTGGTGTCGCTCTACGCGTACATCAACCCGATCATCGCGGTGACGCTCGGCACACTGCTGCTGGCGGAGCCGTTCTCCGCTCGGATCGCCATCTCGGCGGCCCTGGTGTTGTTGGGAACGTGGATCGTGAGTACGGGAAAGCGGTAACGAGGCCGTCAGGACACCCTGTTGTCCGCGACGAGGGTGACGGCTTCAGGCGCGATGCGAACACAATTGCGTCCGTCATCCTTGGCGCGGTAGAGCGCTTGATCCGCCCGCGCGATCACCGCTTCGACATTCACTTCGCCCGGCAGCGTTTGCGCCACACCGAAGCTTGCCGTCATCGTCAACCCCTCACCCGCCCAGGGAATCGGGCGATCGGCGATCTCGCGCCGCAGCGTATCGGCCACTCGTCGGGCACCGTGCAGCGGCGTCTCTGGCAGCAACACCAGGAACTCTTCGCCGCCCCACCGGCACTTCAAGTCCGATCCGCGCAGCACTTCCTTCATGCGCTTGCCGACCGCACTCAACACCGCGTCGCCGCACAAGTGGCCGTACCGATCGTTGACGTCCTTGAAGTGATCGAGGTCGAACATGATCACCGTCACCGGCATCTGGTTGCGCCGTGCACGCCGTAACTCGGCGTCGATGATCTCGAGGGAATGCGCGCGGTTGATGCAGCCGGTCAGCGCGTCCTTGATGCTGTTCTCGCGCACTTCTCGGAACAACTGCGAGTTCTTGATCGAAACCGCGAGCAGCGCCGCCGCCGCTTCGACAATGCGACGGCGATCGGCAGGCATCGCGCCGGCGTCGGGACGGATGCCGAGCACGCCGACCGTCCTGCCGCCCACGGTCAGCGGAAATCCGAGGTGGCGATCGGCAAGGTTCGACGGCGTGCGATCGGCTCCCGCAGCCAGCAATTGCTCGGCCAGGTCGGCCCATTGCACGACATCGCCGGAGCCGCGCGTGTCAGCGTGCAGCGCCAGCCAGTCGGCATCCTGCTGCACGAGCACCCAGACGTTTTCGGAACGCGTCAGCGTCGGCAGGTGTTGCGAGATCGACATCCGAATGCTGTCGAAGTCGAGCGCGCGCCCGAGGGTCTGCCCGAACGTGACCAGCCGCTCGAGCTCTTCAGCGCGATGCTGCGCTTCTTTCGTCGCCAACTCCGCTGCTTCAGCTTTGGCTTGTTGTTGTTGATTGCGCCGAATCTGGTGAAAAACGAACCCGCCGACAAGCATGACCAACGCCGGTAGCAGCGTGAGGCCCGTCTCCTGCTCGACACCGCGAACGTAGTCGAGCATCCTCTGGATCGACGAGGAGAAGATCACGACGATGGCAGCGGCAAAAGCCGCAATCAGGAAGAAGTCCTGATGCCGGAAAATCCTCATTAGTCGATGCGGCGGGTGCCTTTATTCTTTTCGGCCGGTTCCCCTGATAAAGTAACCCCTATGAAATCGCACCACCGGTTTACGGTATTTCTCGGAATAGCCGTGTTGGCCCTCGTCGGCACCATCGCCCAGGCGAACCAGGCGCCCACCAAGACCACGACCAAAGCATCGAGCACTGCCGCGCCCAAGGCGCCGCAGTCAGCACAATCCGCCAAGGCGTCTCGAAAGACGGCACCGCCGCTGCCCAACGTTGGTTTCGCTCCCGTGCGTCCGATGGACGTGGTGCGCGCAACCTATGACTTCGCGGCGCAGCATCCCGAGATCCTGAGCTACGTGCCGTGCTACTGCGGCTGCGGCAGCCAGGGCCACAAGCACAACGAATCGTGCTTCGTCGCGCGTCGCGATCCGCGGGGCAACGTCCTCGAGTG
Organism: Vicinamibacterales bacterium; assembly: GCA_036380235.1. GTDB lineage: Bacteria > Acidobacteriota > Vicinamibacteria > Vicinamibacterales > UBA2999 > 12-FULL-67-14b. Next base: position 4,161 of record DASVFC010000131.1, on the reverse strand, counting down.
GGATACGCATGGCTTCGGCTGCACCATCTGCGTCGACGTCGCCCGCGAGGCGATGCAGATGTATTCCTCCGGTGCCGACGTGCATTCCATCCGCGCTGCGATCGAGCGCAAGTGGACGCCGGGCAACGCCGCCGGCAAGACGCCAACACCACTCCCGCCCGCGAAGAAATAACGCGTGACTGAACGCGCGTCCGCGTTCGACAGATTGTTCAATGCCGTTCGCGAGGGTGTCTACATGGGCACCCTCGGAACGGCCGGCACCACGACTCTCGCCGTCAATCCTCACCTCAAGACGATCTTCGGCTACGCGCCTGATGCGGCCGAATCGCTCGTGCAACCGTTCGATGCATCTCGCTTTGTCGACCCTCAGGCACGCCGCGATCTGATCGAAAAGCTCGATCGCGATGGTTACGTCACCGAACATCTGTTGCGTTTGCGCAAGGTCGACGGCACGCCGATCTGGGTCGAGGTGTCCGCGGTCGCTTCGTCCGATCAGGCCGCAGGCGCCAAGACTCTCCAGATCGAAGCTCTTGTGCGAGATGTCAGCGAACGCAAGAAGCGGGACGATCAATCCCGCGACGGCCGCTACCAGATGCTGCAGGCCGAGAAGATGGCGGCACTCGGCCAGACCATCTCCGGTGTCGCCCACGAGTTGAACAACCCGCTCGCGACGATCCTGTCGTGGTCCGAACGTCTGGCGGAGCGCAACGTCGACGACAAGACCCGGCAGGGCCTCGAGGTCATTCTCGGCGAAGCCGAACGCGCGGCCCGCATCGTCCGCAACCTGCTGACGTTCGCGCGCAAGCGGCAGACGACGCGCGCGATGGTCGATCTCAATCAGGTGGTGCGCGAAACGCTGGCGCTGCGCGCCTATGAGCAAAAGGTGTCGAACATTCAGGTGGTCGAGGCGCTGGCCACCGGCCTGCCCGAGGTGTTCGTCGACGGGCATCAGATCAAGCAGGTGCTGCTCAATTTGATCATCAACGCCGAGCAGGCGTGCCTCGGCGCCAACGGCCGCGGCACCATTGTCGTGCGCACCGTGCACGACGCCGATCGCGGATCGGCGGTGCTCGAGGTCAACGATGACGGGCCCGGCATTCCCGACGATCGGCAAGCCAAGGTGTTCGATCCGTTTTTCACTACGAAGGAAGTCGGGCAGGGCACCGGACTGGGATTGACCGTTGCCTACGCGATCGCGCGCGAGCACGGCGGACGGATCTGGCTCGACTCAAAGACCGCATCGGCAAAGAGTCCCGGGGGCAGGACCGGCACTTCGTTCTTCGTCGAGTTGCCGATCTCCGGTCAGCACCTCAATCCACCGGCGGCGAGGGCGGCGCAGCAGCCAATATCGCTCGAGGCCTTCAAGGATCTTCGCGTCCTGGTCGTGGAAGATGAGCCGGCGCTGGCGCAGGCCGTGGCCGAGGCGTTGACTGATGCGGGATTCAAAGTTGACCGTGCGAGCGACGGTGAGGAGGGCCTGACCCGCCTCACCGAAGCCAATTACGATTTGATCGTCTGCGATCTCAAGATGCCGCGCATCGACGGCATGCAGTTCTATCGCGCGATGGCCGCTGCCACACCGGCGCTCGCGCGGCGCGTGATTTTCGTCACCGGCGATGTCGCCGGCACCGACGCCGAACGCTTCCTCGAAGAAACCGGCTGCCGCTGGCTCTCCAAGCCCTTCAGGTTGGGAGACTTGCTGCGATCGGCGCGCGATACGCTCGCCTGAGTGTTGTCGTTATTCGAGACCAGGACGAGCCCGGCGCGTTTCTGGGCGGCATGCGGCACGCGCGTATCGGATTCCGGCATCGGGATCTTCGGCTTCGGCGATTCCACCTTGGCCATCTTCGCTTTCGGAGCGTTTTCCATCGCTTCGAACACCGCGCGCAGCGCCTCTGACGCCGCCACCGGCGTGGTCTCGGCGCCGAGCGCTTCTTTCAACCGGCGAATGGCGCGCGCGTGCAGCTGCGACACGCGTGATTCGTTCACGCCCAGCTCCGCACCGATGTCCTTCATCGTCACTTCGTTGTAATAGTAGAGGGCGATCACGCGTTGCTCGCGCGGCGGCAGCGTGGCGATGGCGTTACGAACGCGGTTCTTTACTTCATCGCGCTCGTATTGCAGATCGGGACGCTCCGGTTCGGCCGGCACTAACACGGCGGGCAGCTGCGTTTCGTCAACGGTGTCGGCGTTGGAGAACGGCGACGTCGATTCAATGGTGTTGATGCGCACGATGGTCTTGCCGAGGCGCTTCTCATCGGAGCCGATCGCTTGTGCCAGGTCGGCGAGCGACGGTTCGTGGCCGAGACTGGCGCGCAGCTTTTCGCGGGCGGCCTCGAGCTCGCGTCGCACGCGGCGGACGCCACGGGGCCACGCGTCCTTACGCAGCGCGTCGATCATTGCGCCGCGAATGCGCCGTTCGGCGAAAGTTTCGAACTTGATCCCGCGCGAATCGTCGAAGCGATGCGCAGCGTCGATCAATCCGATCACGCCGTCCTGGACCAGATCGCTGATGTCGATCGAGTGCGGCATGGTAGCAGCCATGCGTCGCGCCAGGGCTTCCACGAAAGGAATGCCGGCTTCGACGCGGCACGCGGCGGCGTCGCCCGCGTGATCCGCCGTGGCCTTGGCGGTGGCAGACTTCTTCGCCAACGCGGCTCTCGCAACAGCGGCAGCACTCGCAATCTTCTGGGATGCGTTCTTCATCGCTTGGTCATCTCCGTTGCCTGCCCTATGGCAACGTCGATGCCAGCAGATGAACTGGGCCCCGACTTCCACGCTGGAGTGGGGAACGGAGGAGCTAAATTGCTGATTTTGCAGCTAGTTACATGTAGCTGCACGGCTCGGCATAGAGAAATTTCCGTCTCAAATCAATTCGATCGGCGCCAACTCATTGACATTCTCAACGGCGCTAACGTCAACTGTTTGACTGACATTTTCGAAATGCAACTTGGGATCACGGAATCGTGATCGGCGCACGAACTCGTCTCGACTTTGGAGAACGCGCGAACGGGCGCACGTGGATGCGCCCGGTGACGACACTTTTGTGTTTTTTGGATGAAAGCTGAATGTGCCGGTCGGTTACTTTTCGCCGACCGTCTCTCGCAGTTCGCGAGACACCGCCATCGCCTGGAGCGCGGCGTTCACCACCTGCGACGCGCGCGCCTTCTGCGCGGCGTCTTGGGCCTTGGTCTCGAGCAACTCGGCGTGCGCCAGAATCACGCCGAGTTGGTTGTTGAGCTTGTGCAGAAGCTCTTTCGAATCCGCCACGATCATCTGCGTAGACAACGACGACTTACGCAGCGGTGTGGTCGCTGGGGTGCTTCGTGCCGTCCGGCTCGCGCCACAGCGTATCAACGAAGATTCGGATACTGCCGCCGGCCGTCCGCAGATATTCAACCTTGTTCGCCGCGATCCAGTTGTAGATCGTGCGCCGGCTGACACCGACCATCTCGCACGCCTTCATGATGCTGACTGTTTGCCGTTCCACTGGGGTTGCCCTCCAAAGGAGGTATCGGTAACTGCCACGGTGGGATTAGACGTGCATCTCGAAGAAAATCACACACTTAGCCTATTGTGTGTCAATATCCTGACGCGCATTTAGTTGCGTACAAGTGGCGGAACCCACTCATCACATCCTGCTCGTAGACGACGAGGACGCGCTGCGGACTGTCGTTGCTGAGCGCCTCCAGGACCACGGTTTCGTCGTTACCGAGGCGCGCGACCGCGAGTCCGCGCTCAACGCACTCGAGGGATTTGCGTTCGACGTCATCATCTCCGACCTCCGCCTTTCCAGCGATGACGGCTTGACGTCCGAAGCCGTAGTGAAGGAGGGCCGGCAGGTCATCGACGCCGCACTGCAGCGTTACCCCGACATCGTCGCCATCGTCGTCACCGGCTACGGCACCGTGAAGGATGCCGTGGAGATGATAAAGGCCGGTGCCGCCGACTTCATCGCCAAGCCATTTCAATTCGACGAGTTGATGCATGTGCTCAACAACGCGCTCGAGCAGAAGCGACTGAAGACCGAGAATGCGTATCTGCATCAGCAACTGGACGAACGCTTCGGTCTTGGCTCGATGGTCGGCAAGAGCGCGGCAATGCGCGCGTTGTTTCAGTTGATCGAGACCGTCGCGCCGACGACGGCGACGATCCTGATTA
>DASVFC010000130.1:0-4607 GCA_036380235.1 Vicinamibacterales bacterium | reverse complement strand
AGATCGTGCGGACCATCAGATTCTGAGCGTGGGGCTTCATGGCCTGATGGCCTGATGGCCTGATGGCCTGATGGCCCGATGGCCTGATGGCCTGATGGCCTGATGGCCTGAAACTACAGCGCGGCCAGCAGCGACGCGAATGCCTTGCCGACGATCTTGGCGAGCGCGCTCAGGACCGGCAGCAGATCACCGCGCTCCATCACGGCCGCCGCCGTCACCGGGTCGCTGATCAGCAACCACAACGACAACGCCGCGACCGGGGCAAGGCTGATCGAGCCGAGGCTCAGAAAGCTGAACAGTCGGGTCCAGAATCGGCTCCTGGGGAGCTGTCGTGGACGGTCGGTGGTGGGTTTTGGTAGTGCCATGGTCTTGCTCGTCGGCTGACAATTAGCTAGGACCGTACCAACACGGTCTGATCCGGTAACTTCAGACATAACAGACGGTTACAGCGGGCAAACGGTTGGCAGGGCCGCGAGAAGTGTCCGTTTCCGGGATTCAGGTATCCTCTTTCGAATGTATGCACTCGCGCTGATTCGCTACCGCCGGCCGCTCGACGAAGTGGTCGCCCACCAGGACGCGCATCGCGCCTTCCAGCGGCGGCTGCTCGAAGAGGGCAGGCTGCTCGCCGCCGGACCGCACGATCCGCGCTACGGCGGCATGATGCTGTTGCGCGTCGGCGACGAAGGCGCGCAGAAGACCCTCGACGCGATCCGCGACGCCGACCCGTATTACCAGGCTGGAGTGGTTCAGTACGAGTTGCTGGTGTGGAACGTGGTGATCGGGAAGGAGAAGCTGGACGCGCTGTAGGAAGCAGGGATCAGGAATCCGGGAGCCGGGAGCCGGGAGCCGGCTACTTATCCTTCCGCTGCCGCAGCCACTCGCCGAGCGTCCACGACACCACCATCAGCAGGATCACACCGACAAGGGCGATCAGGATCGGACGGCTAGCCATTGGCTTTGCGCGCCCCGGTCACTTCGCTCACGATCATGCCGACCACGAACACCACCACGGCGCCGATCAAGTTGTGCCAGAGAAACGCGATCGAGGTGTTGATCGTCACCAAAGCCACAACGAACATCCCGGCAATCAGGCCGACGAACGCGCCGGTGGCGTTGCAGCGGCTCCAGCCAATGGCGAGCAGGAAGACGCCGAGGATCGAACCATAGAAGAACGAGCCGAAGCGATTGACGACTTCGATCAACGATCCCAGCTCGACCGCCCAGATCGCCACCACCGACGCGAACAGCGCCCAGAACAACATCGCCGCTCGCGACACGACCAGCAAATGCGCATCGTCCGCTTCCGGGCGCACCCAGCGGCGGTAGAAGTCCATCACCGTCGACGTCGATAACGCCGACAACTCGCCGGCGATGGTGGACATCGCCGCGGCGAAGATGGCCGCCATCAACAACCCGATCAAGCCGACCGGCATCTGCGTGACGATGTAGGTCGGGAAGACGTAGTTGACGTCGTTGTAGCTGTTGTCCCCGGTCACGTCCTTTACCAGCGCCACCGCCTGCGCGCGCACGTCCTTGACGCGCTGCTCGGCGTCGAGGAATGCGGCCTTGGTCGCCGCGATTGCGGCGGCGTCACCCACGCGTTCGGCGTCTGCCAGTCCTCGCGCCGCCGCACCGCGCTCGCCCACGACACCGCTGAAGGTTTGCTCGAGCGACGCATATTCGCCGGCGCGCGCGCTCTGCCGCACGCGCTCGTCGTGCACGGTGTTGAACAACATCGGCGGCGGCGTGAACAGGTAGAACACGAACATAAGGACGCCGATGATCATGACCAGCGCCTGCAAGGGGATCTTCCAGTATGCGCTCATGAAGAGCGACGTCCGGGCTTCGTCTACCGACTTCGCGGTCAGGAACCGCTGCACCTGGCTCTGATCGGTGCCGAAGTACGACAGGAACAGGAACAACGCGCCGAGCGTGCCGGTCCAGAAGGTGAAGCGGACGGACGGATCGGTAGAAAAGTTAAACGCCTGCAGGCGGCCGGCGTTGCCGGCAATGTTGAGCGCATCATTGACGCTGACTTCGCCCGGCAGGCCGGCGATCAGCGTCACGCACGCCGCGCCGAGGCCGAACACGATCAGGTACATCTGCTTGACGTCGGTCCACGCCACTGCCTGTACGCCGCCGTACATCGTATAGACGGCTGTCGGCACCGCGAGCAGCAAGCAGACGATCGTAACGTCGGCACCGAGCATGACGGACAGTACCACCGCCGGCGCCGAGATCACCACGCCGGTCGCCATGCCGCGCGAAAACAGGAACAGCAGCGCCGTGGCGAAGCGCGTCTTGGCATCGAACCGGCGCTCGAGATACTCGTAGGCGGTATAGACGTTGGCGTTGCGGAAGAAGGGAACGAACGTGACGGCGATGATGATCATCGCAATTGGCAGCGCGTAATACTGTTGCAGCAGGCCAACGCCGTCGGCGTAACCCTGGCCGGTGCTGCTGACCATGGTGATCGCCGATAGCTGCGTCGCCATCACCGACAAGCCGACCGCCCACCATGGCAGGCTCTTGCTCGCGAGAAAATACCCTTCCAGCTTGCCGGTGTCGCGGCTCAGCCTGATCCCGTCCCAGACAATCCAGACGAGATAGACGCCGATGATGCCCCAGTCAATCGCCGACATCTAGCTGGTGTAGAACCACTGAAAGACGTAGAGCGCCGCGAGCGTGCCGATCCACACGATCACCACGCGCACGTAGGTGCGTTGCATCGTCGTCATAGAGATTTCGCCTTTGCCGCGAGGGTTGCCTCAGCGCGCTGCAGTTGCGCACGCCGCGTCTGCCAGTCGGTGCGGTCGCGCTGCAGCAAGCGGGCAGACTCGGTGATGGCGCGGCTGGTCTCCGACGGCGCCGGCCCGCCGAACGTCGTGCGCACCTCGACAAAATGCCGCGGGCTCATGATGCGATGCAGATCGCTCTCGGAGTATTCCAGCGGCCGCCCAAGAATGGCGTTCGACGCCTTGGCCAGCGCGCCAGACATGGCCGCCGACGGATCTTCGGTGCGCGCTTTCAGCAATAGCGCTGCAATCGCGTGCGCGTTACGGAACGACAGACCATGATCGCGAACCAGGGTGTCGGCGAGCTCGGTCAGGGTGGTGCCGCCTTCACCGGCCCGCGATGCCAGGCGCTCGACATTGAAGTCGGCGAGCCGCATCGTCGCCGCCACCAGCGTCACCATCCGCGTCGCGTCGCGGAACATCGACGCGACCAGCGGCTGCAGATCGTCTTCGGTATCGACGATGTCGCCGAACGGCGTGTTGTGGACGGTGGTGATGATCGCCTGCGCCTGCCCGACCGCCTTGCTACCAATCGCGCGCGCGTGCTCGAGCGCGACCGGGTTGCGCTTCTGCGGCATGATACTGCTCCCCTGCACGAAGCCGTCGCTGAGCCGCAGGTAGCCAAATTCCATCGTGCACCACAGCAGGAAGTCCTGGACGACGCGGCCGAGGCCGACGATCAACACGCTGGTCGCCGAGACGCTCTCGAGTAAATAGTCAACGGTGGCGATGCTGCCGTAGGTGTTGCACGTCGGGCCATCGAACCCGAGCAACTGGCTCGTGCGATCGCGATCGATCGCGAAGCCGGTGCCGGTGATCGCGCACGCGCCCAGAGGGTTGCGGTTGGTGGCGTCGTAGGCGGCGCCGAGCCGGACCGAATCGCGCTCGAGCTGCTCGATGATCGCGAGCAGGTAGTGGGCGATGGTGGTCGGCTGTGCAGGCTGCGTATGCGTATGGGCGCCGTAAACGGATTCCTTGTGCCGCTCGGCAAGCGCGATCAGCGCCTCGCGCAAGTCCAGCGCGGCCGCCGCCAGCGCGGCAATGAACTCGCGCTGCCGCATGCGGTACATCGTCATTGCCAGATCGTTGCGGCTGCGCGCGGTGTGCAGGCGGCCGGCGATGTCGGCACCGCAGGCCTGGTCGATGAGGCGCTCGATGTAGAAGAAGAGGTCTTCGTAGGTGCCGTCGTAAAGTACCTGCCGCACCCGGTCGAGCGAAATACCGTCGAGCGCGTCGCGGAGAGCGCGTGCTTCCTCGGCTGCGATGATGCCGCGCTCGGCCAGCATTACCAGGTGCGCGTAGTTGATCGCCATCAACGGCGCCAGCAGCAGCTCCTTGGCGTCTTCGAAGTTGTCGTTGAGGACGTTGGTGACGTATTCCGGCGCGAACTTCATCCAGTAGAAGTATAGTGCGCCGTTAGACGGAGGCCGTATGACCCGCTGCGTGTCCGTGTTCCTTGCGCTCCTCTGCGCCGCCTCGCATCTCAACGCCCAAGCACCGGCCTCATCTCTCCAGATGGCCGGGTTGTCGCAGCCGGTGGAGATTGTCCGGGACCGCTGGGGAATCAATCACATCTACGCCCAGAACGAGAACGACCTGTTTTTCGCGCAGGGATATGCGGCGGCAAAGGACCGGCTATTCCAGTTCGAAGTGTGGCGGCGGCAGGCGACGGGCACGGTGGCGGAGATGCTCGGCCGCCGAGAACTGCGGCGCGATCGCGGCGCGAGACTGCACATGTACCGCGGCGACCTCGACACCGACCTCAATCGCTACCATCCGCGCGGCAAGGCGATCGTCGACGCCTACGTGCGC
>DASVFC010000129.1:0-8910 GCA_036380235.1 Vicinamibacterales bacterium | reverse complement strand
GAGCTTTCCGTCAGTCATCGTCGTCGGCGCCGGCATCGTCGGCTGCACCGTCGCATACGAGCTGGCTCGATCGGGCGCACGTGTCGAGGTTTTGGAAACCCGCGCGCTCGGCCAGGGCGCGACGCGCGCCTCCGCCGGCATCCTGGCTCCATACATCGAAGGTCACGAGGACATCTTTCGCGATCTTGGCGGCCGTAGCCTCGAGATGTACGACGGCTTCATCGCGCGCCTGCGCGAAGAGAGCGGCCACGACATCCCCTATCAACGAAACGGGACGTTGGAACTCGCATTCGACGACGCCGGCGTGCGGCGCCTGGCGGCGCTCGCGGCGGCGCTCGGCAAGCAGGGCGTGGAAGCGCGCTGGGTCACGCCGGATGCGTTCGAACAATTGGAACCGCTCGCGTCGCAACAGTCGAAGGGTGGACTGCTTGTGCCCATCCACGGATTTGTCGGCGTCACGTCGCTAACCATGGCGGCGGCGGCGGCTGCGAAGAAACACGGTGCGCAGTTCCAGGCCGAAGTCGGAGCGCTGCGCATTCATCAGTTGCCCGGTGGACGTGTGGGTGTCCAGGCGGCGGCGGCAACATGGAAAGCCGATCGCGTGGTGCTAGCAGCGGGAAGCTGGTCGCAGCACATCACCATTCAGGGTGCAGATACGGTTCCGGTGAGGCCCATTCGTGGTCAATTGATTCAGCTGCGGGCAGAGCCCGGCGCCATTCGGAGGGTGTTGTGGGGGCCGAACGGCTACCTGGTTCCATGGCCGGATGGCACCGTGCTCGTTGGCTCGACGGTTGAGGACGTCGGCTTTGATGAGCGGCACACTGACGAGGCCGTCAGCGCATTGCGCAGTGCCGCCGCCGAGCTGGTACCATCGCTAGCCGGCGCAGCGATAACCGACGTCCGAACGGGTCTTCGCCCGCGCGGCCCGGATGATTTGCCGTTGCTCGGGCGGTCGGCCGCGGTGCCGGGGCTGATCTACGCGACGGCGCACTACCGCAACGGCGTCATGTTCACGCCGCTGACCGTGGAGCTGGTGCGCGGTCTGGTTTCCGGTCGCGCCGACGATCCGGCCCTGCGGGATCTCGATCCGTCCCGCCATGGAAAGCTGTAACATCGCGGCTGATGGCGCTGCTTACAGCCGACCAGGTGGCCGAACGCATCAAGACCGTCGAAGGTTGGACCGTCGACGGCAAGGCGATACACAAGGAATACAAGTTCCAGGACTTCCCCGAAGCGGTGTTGTTCGTCAGCGCTTTGGTACCGGGCGCTGAAGACGCCGATCATCATCCCGATATCGCGATTCACTACAAGCGCGTCATCCTGACGTATTCGACGCACTCCGAAGGCGGCATCACCGAGAAGGACTTTGCCGGCGCGGCGATGGCCGATGAAGTCGCCGGCAGCCTGCAGCACCTCGAAGAGTTCGGGGACGGGTAGTGAAGCTCAAGAAGCTGTACTCGTCGCGCGAAGTTGCCCAGCTCACGGGACTTACCGCACGACAGTTGCAGTGGTGGGCGAAGCGCAACATCTTTTCTCCGGCAGTTCCGTCACACAAGACCGATGCCGGCGGTTTCACCGAACGCAAGTACACGCCGATTGAATTGCTCGAGTTGATGGTGCTCGCCGACCTGCGCCGCAAAGGATTCTCGGTGGCGCGCATTCGCAAGCTGCTGCAGGTGCTGCGCACACGATTCAAGACCCGGCTGTATGAAGCGATTGAAGGCGGCGGGCCGGTGACGCTCTACATCGACCCGTCGACAAGCTCAGGGTCGCCGCGAGCGAAGTCGAGGGGCGATGGCGGTATTATCTACGCGCGAACGGATGCCGGCGATCTGTTCAGCATTCTCGACAACGCCGCGCAGCCGCTGATGATGATGGGCGAAGATCTGAAGTTGCGTCAGCTCATCGCCCGCGAACGACCGGCACGTCGACGCAAGAAGAATACTCGTTCGACCGATAAACGCGGTGCGTCGCAGGCTTGAAGTCACCCTCCCTGGCCTCGAAGATGTTGCTCACGAACGTTTGCGGATTGCGATCGATGATCGGAAACCACGTGCTCTGCACCTGCACCATGATGCGGTGCCCCTTCTTGAACGTGTAATTCTGCGTCAGCAGGCTCCACTTGTAAGGCAGCACCTTGTTGGCCTCGATGGGCTCTGGCTTCTCGAAGCTGTTGCGATACCGTCCCCGAAATACTTCGCTCGACACCATCAGCTGGAAACCGGCGAGGTTCCAATCCTGTGGATAGTCCTCCGGATAAACGTCAATCAATTTCACAATCCAATCAGCGTCGGTGCCGGTGGTGGACGCAAACAGCCGCGCAACGACTTCACCGGCAATGGTGAGATCCTGCTCGAGCGGCGGCGTTTCGTAGCTCAGGACATCCGCCCGGTCGTCGACGAATCGCTGATCCTCGACCAGCCATGTCGACCACTTGGAGCCGCCGGGAAAATAGGTGGGCTGGATGGGACGTTGGCGGTAGGGCACAGGGTGAGCCGGATCGGAGACATATTCGTCAAACGACTCGGTGTCTGAGCTGACCGTTTGCCTACCCACCATGAGCGATTCCTTTTCGCCGAAGCACAGGCTGGTCACCGCGGTCTGATTAGTCGGCGGCCATTGATTCCAACGCCGCCACTCATTCGACCCAACCTCGAACGTCAACGCCTGCGCGAAATCGCGGCTGCCTTTGTCCTTCAGGTAATAGGCAAAGAACGGCGCCTGGACGTGATCGCGGAAGTACTCCGAGGTATTGCTGCCGAACGGAATGGCGCCAAGCGAATCACCGGTGCCATTCGCCCAACCGCCGTGGCGCCACGGGCCGACCACGAGGTGGTTGATGCCTTGCGCGTCGTGTTTCTCCAGCGCGTTGTAGATTGCGAGCGGACCGTAGAAGTCCTCCTGGTCCCACCATCCTGCGACGTTCAGCGTCGGCACCTTGACGCTGGTGAGATGCGGAATCATCGTCTGGCGCTTCCAGAAGTCGTCGTAATCCGGATGCGCGACGTAGTCATTCCAGGTCGGAATCTTGCCGTGCAGGTACTTCGCGTTGACGTTCGACAGCGGCCCGAGATCGAGATACCAGTCATAAGTGTCGTAGCGATCAAACTTGAACTGCTGGACGTCCTTGCCGCTCTCCATCATCGCCGCATACTCGAACGCGTAACTCAATCGGAACGCGCCGTTGTGATGGAAGTCGTCGCCAAGCCACATGTCGGCCGGCGAGGCCTGCGGCGAGATCGCCTTCAGTGCCGGATGCGGCTCGATCGCGCCCATGATCGTTGTCCAGCCGTCGTACGACACGCCGAGCATGCCGACGCGGCCGTTGTTGTTGCGGACGTTCTTGATCAGCCACTCGATGGTGTCGTAGGTGTCAGTTCCCTCGTCGATCGCATTCTTGTCGGCGCCGCGAGCTGGGCGCTGCATCAGGAACTCACCTTCGGAGCGGAACTTCCCGCGGATGTCCTGATGCACGAAGATGTAGCCCTCATCGGCAAGCGCGCGGTAATACGCGTTGAACGCGTTGGCGGACCCGTCAATGCCGTACGGAGTCCGTTTGAAAATGATCGGCAGCGGCTCATCGCCGCGGCCTGCCGCGCCGGAGCCTTGGCGAAGGCGGGGCGTGAAGATCTTCGTGAACAGCCGCTTGCCGTCGCGCATCGGCACCATCACGTCGCTGACCTCGAAGCGGTCAGCCGGATTCGGCTGTTGCTGCAGACGGACTGCCGTCGTCGAAAAGACGAGCAGGTTGACGACGAGGAGGAGGAAAACCGGCGGGGCAGTGCGCTTCATGCGCACAGAGCTTACGCCTTCGGGCGAAGCATCGGGAACACTTTCTCGATGTCGTCGGCGGGACGCGGAATCACGTGCACACCCACGAGCTCACCAACGCGGCGCGCTGCGGCGGCGCCGGCATCGGTGGCGGCCTTGACGGAGCCGACGTCGCCCCGCACGATCGCGGTCACGAGGCCGGCGTCGACTTTCTGCCAGCCGACGAAGACGACGTTGGCGGCTTTGACCATCGCGTCGGCAGCCTCGATCATGCCCACGAGGCCGCGGGTCTCCACCATGCCCAACGCTTCTCCGGTGAACTCGTTCTTTGATGCCACGGCCACAGTTTATTACGAGTTGCGGCCGCGCGCCGCAATTGCCAGCGCTTCAACCGCGTCGCTTGGCCTGAGCGTCGTCGAAGGGCCTTCGACGAGCCAGGCCCGCGAGGTGAGATTCGACACCGGACACGAATGATTCGGCACAATCCGCACGCGATCGCCCGGCTCGAGCGAGGTGGTGCCGTCGATGACCTTGACCGTCGCGTGTTCTTCCGACAGTCGCTCGATCAGCAGATTCGGATGATCGAGGACCACGCCGTACCCAGGAGCGGGTGTGAAGCCTCGCGCACCATCACTCGTCAGCGTCTTGCTGCCCGAGTCAAAAATGATGCGATCGCTTGCCGGCTTGCTGACCACTGTGGCGAGCACCGTCAGCGCGCAATCGTCGATGGTTGCGGCGCCGAGCGCCACTTGCGTGCGATCGAAGTAGACGTAGTTGCCGGGGCGGAACTCCGTAAATCCTTCCTGCTGTATTGAATACCGCGCGGGCGGCGTGGCGCCGGCGCTGACTTCGTCGATCGCTATGCCGGCAACGCGGCAGCGGCCAACGAGGTCGCGCAATGTCGCCGCTTCACCCTCAGCCATGACACGCATCTCGTTCTCCGAGTGCGCGTGGTAGGTGTGTCCCGCGTGCGCGAGGAGGCCCTTGAACCTCAGCCCAGGCAACCTGCTTACGTCCTGAATCATCTGCACCGCACCGGCGCCCGGATCGATACCGCATCGATGAAAGCCGACGTCGACCTTTACCAACACGTCGACTTCTTTGCTCGCCGCCGTCATTGCTGCCGACCACTGTCGCGCGACCGCCGGATGATCGACGATGAACGACAGTCGCGTGCGATCGAGCAGCGCGATCACGCGATCGGCGTTGCTCGGATTGATCGGATAGGGCAGCCGGATGTCGGCGATGCCCGCCTCGGCCATCACTTCCGCCTCGCCGAGTTTGGCGCAGCAGATGCCGACGGCGCCGCGATCGATCTGCCAGCGCGCGATCAATGGGCTCTTGTGAGTCTTGGCATGGGGGCGCAGCCTGATCCCCCGGGCGGAAGCGGCCGCCTGCATGCGATCGAGATTGCGAAGCGCACGCGCGCGATCGATCAGGACCGCGGGCGTGCGCAAAGAGGAGAGCGTCACTACTTCCGCTACTGCTGCTGCGTCTTCTTCTTCGCCGCTTCGGCGGCTTCCTGGGCGCGGGCGCCCTTCATGACGCCTTCAAGGCCGTAGTTGCCCTCGTGACAGGCATATTCGTACACCATCTCGCCGGGCGCCATCGCGTTGAACACCAGTTCGCCGGTCATCGGCGCGGTGAACCAGGTCGGATCTTCAACGGTGAACCGGTAGAGGATCTCGTTGGCGTTTTTGCGCGTGAAACGCTCGGTGACCTTCAGGTTCTCCCATGAACCGCGGAAGTTTCCCTGCTCGTTGAAGTTGGTGGTTTCCACGACCAGCGTGTCGCCTTCCCAGCGGCCAATGGAATCGCCGAACCATGAGCGCACGCTCGACGGCGGGTGCGTGCCGCCCATGCGGACAACGCGGGCGTCGTGCACCATCTCGGTGAGAATCACGACGGCGTCCTTCGACTGCACGATGGTGTAGCTGTTGTTGTAGAAGTAGTTCGGCAGCATCGGTGGACCCGCATTGCGGCCGAACGAGGTCAGGCAGCGCTCGGCATTCGGGCGCAGCTCCGGATGATCGAATTCGCCGCCGAGCGCCTTGCGGCGGGCAGCGGCGGCGGCCATGCGCTCGCGCGCCAGATCCGTGTAGCCCGGCGCGCGGCCGTTCGGCGGATCGATCAGAATCGAGCTGCGCGGCTGCCCGTCGACGCGCAGCACGCGATCGCCTGGATCGATCCAGAACGAGTTGTAGCCGCCGACGACGCCGGCGCCGCCTTGCCACACGCGTTCGAGATACGTCGGCTCGGCGTTCGGACTTTTGCGCAGCTCGCCGCCTACCGGTGGCGCGGCGCGGTTCGGATCGCTGTCCTGCTCCCTGAATTCGAGCGCCGCCCGCGTCTTCGTTTCTTCATCGACCGCGGCTTCTTCCGTGATGACGAGCGGCTGATTGGGCCGCAACCGCTCGAGCGGCGTAATCGTCGCGTTGGTCCAGTTGCCCTGGAGATCCGGGCGCCCGTCCGGCATGCGAGGAACGCCCGCCGGCTTTGCCGCGGGGCGCGCCGCCGCCGGCTTCGCCGTTGACGGCTTTGCCGGGGCCGGAGCCTGTGCCGCCGCGGCCGCCAGGCCGAGAACGGCGGCAGTGAACGTCAATGCGATGGTTCTCATTTCACCGGCTCCTTCCGCAGCTGGCCGTACATCAATTCCGTGACGAACTCGACGCACTTGAACTGGCCGAGTTGCGCGTTCTTCTCGATGCGTCGATACAGCGGCATGCTCATCGTCCATGGACGCGTGAACGTGACCGGATCGTCAACCGTCGCGGAGTAGTTGATGTGATCGGGACTGATCATCGTGAAGCGTTCGGTCACCTTCATTTGATCGGAGTGGTGATTGCCCGCGCGATCGAACCACGACTGGTCGTTGAAGCCGGAGGTGCGCACCACGAAGGTGTCGCCTTCCCACACGCCGTGCGAGATGCCCATCCAGCTGTCGATCTGCGGCGGGCCAGGGTCCTTGAGGTAGATGTTCCTGACCGCGCCGGCATATTCGTAGGCGATGAACACCGCCGATTGGCTCTGGAAGATCTGGAACGGGAATGGCTGATAGGTTGCGCGCGGCACGCCCGGGAGAAAGCACTTGATCTCCGGATCGCGCGATAACCAGTTCTCTTGATTCTCCTGCTTCTTTTTCAGCGCTTCAGGCTTGTACGGCAGCTCGTCGCCCTCGACGACGCCGAGGCCGGCCGGAACCGAACCGACCGCGCCGAACGCGATCACTTCCTTGGCGGGAATCGGCACCACCGGCCCTGGACGCATCGCCAGCGCCGGCTTCGCGCTGTGCGCCTGGATGTCCCAGTTGGCGGTGTTGAGCGTCTGCCAGATACCGTTGAGATCGGGCTTGCCGTTCAAGCGCGGTATCGTGCCCGATCGTGACTGGCCGGTCACATCGGGTCCCGACAAAATCGTTACCGCTACGGCCGTAACGCCCGCCACGACTGAAGCCTGCATCACCGACAGCCAACGCATGCGCACCCCTCCCTGAAGGGGAGGATTATACCGGGAGCCGGGAGCCGGTTCCCGGGTCAGAAGTAATCGGCGTGCCAGTAGACCACTTCGGCCGCCGCCAGCGGCGGCATAGGCAGGATGCGATCGCGCAGCGGGCGGATCATCAACACTGCCTGCGTCGGTGCCGATGACACGAGCGCCATCTGGGGCGGCATGAATCCGTGCGGCCACCACCCCTTGATCTCCGGGAGCCGCTCGTTCGGCTCGCGGGCCAGCATCACCTGCAGCATCGCCCCCAGGCGCGCGCCCGCAGGGTCGCGATCGCCGCACTCCTCGATCATCCAGCGGCCCTGTTCTTCGGTGGACACCAGGTAAGCCACGGCCTGATGTCCCTCTTCGACCACCAGGAACTCGGTCTTCCTCGTGCCGATTGGCGCCAGCCCCGACAGCAAACGTTTCCTGGTGATGCCGTAGCGGATGAAATCTTCGCTGCGATCGAGCGCCAGCCGGGCTGATGCCGATCGCACCGCGCTCATTTGGGCGATTGACGGCAGATCCCGATCGTCGCCGCTCCTGACCAGCATCGCCGGTGCGCCGCCGCGCTTCTGGTCGACGGTAAAGGTCGATTCCATCAGCGGTACCGGTACGAAATCGAGCTGCTCGTAGAACGCCGGCGCGATCTCCGAAAACAGCATCGCGAACTCGTAGCCTTCACTGAGCGCCGTATCGAGCAGTCGCGTGATCAGCTCGCGTGCCGACCCGCGCCCGCGATGCGCCGGCGGCGTGAACACCGCGCCGATGCCGAGCACGCGGCGAATGCGCCCATCGAGCCGAAGGGACAGGTCGTAGCGTTTGGCGCTGCACATTACGTGCGGGCCGTCGACGAGCGCGACGCGATCGAGATGCAGCTGGCCCCATGGCGACTTCAGCTGCGCCATCCACGCCTTGCCGTAGTGCTCGCGCGACAGGCCGTCGCTCCACAGTGCGTGGGTATCGTCGAGAATCTGTTGCAGGATGCCGCCGGTGGCGGGCACGACGTGAAACGGCAGTTAGAGTTTCCCTTCGTCCTGCAGCTTTTTCCGCAGGCTGCCGAGATCGAACACCCCCGACTTGTCGCGTGAGTTCAGGAAATCAGTCAGGCACTTGCGCGAGCAGAACATGCCCCCGTCCTCGATGACATCTGCGTTCAACATGCCATCCGCGTCGGCCGGAATGAACTTGTGCCGCCGGTACTCGAACATGTCGAAGGGCTGGTTCCTGGGAAAGGATTCGCCGCACTTCTTGCAGGTCATGCTCATGAGGACTACCTCTGGGCCACGAGTTTAACGTCAACCGACTTGCTTTCACCGTCGCCGAGATCGAATTTTGTGGCGATGTCCTTGATCGACGCGAGAAACTCCGGATCGCCGGCCTGCCCATCTTCGAGGCCCTGCACTGCGGCCGCCAGATACTGCTCGGAGCCGGGAAGCGGCGTCACGCGATACCGTCCGTCCTGGTCGGGCCGGGCCGCGCGAACGAATCGCGATTGATACGTCCACAACTTTTCGTTGGCCGGAAAGATCACGACTGTCGCGTCGAGCACGGGATTGCCGCGCGCGTCGATGACCAGGCCAGACACGGTTGCGATTCTTGCGGTCATCACGATCTGCACTCCGCCGATCGATTGTCCCGGAGGAAACTCGA
>DASVFC010000128.1:0-3000 GCA_036380235.1 Vicinamibacterales bacterium | reverse complement strand
TGTCATTCGTTGCGGCACATCGTCGGTGGGCGCAAGGACGAAATCTCGAAGTCGGCGGTCACCGACGCGTGCTACTCGTGCACCACCAGCCTGAACAACCGCCACCAGCTGTTTGCCTGGTGCAGCCTGTTTTCGGTGATGCTCACCGATCTCTACATCCGCCTCTGCTCGATGGGCTACCTTTCGGATCCGAGGCTGCTGTAAATGGCGACACATCAGACGTATTCATACGACGTCCTCGTCGTCGGCGCCGGAGGCGCGGGCCTGCGTGCCTGCATCGAAGCGGCCAATGCCGGCGTCAGCGTGGGGCTGATCTGCAAGTCGCTGCTCGGCAAGGCGCACACCGTCATGGCTGAAGGCGGCATGGCCGCGGCGATGGCGCACAACGACGATCGCGACAGCTGGAAGGTGCACTTCGCAGACACCATGCGCGGCGGCCAGTACCTGAACAACTGGCGGATGGCGGAGATTCATGCCAAGGAAGCGCCCGATCGCGTGCGCGAGCTCGAGGCATGGGGCGCGGTCTTCGACCGCACGCCCGACGGCCGCATCAACCAGCGCAACTTCGGCGGCCATCGCTATCCGCGCCTCGCGCACGTTGGCGATCGCACCGGCCTCGAACTGATCCGCACGCTGCAGGATCACACCACCTACCTCGGTGTGACGGTGCACATGGAGCACACCGTCATCGAGTTGATCCTCGACGGCGGCCGCGCTGCCGGGGTGCTCGCCTACGATCGCGAGCGCGGCCGTTTTCATGTGTTCACCGCCAAGGCGATCGTGCTGGCGACCGGTGGTGTTGGACGCGCCTACAAGATCACGAGCAACAGCTGGGAAGGAACCGGCGACGGTCACGCCCTCGCGTATCGCGCGGGTGCGGAAATGATCGACATGGAGTTCATCCAGTTCCACCCGACCGGCATGGTATGGCCGCCGAGCGTGCGCGGCATCCTCGTCACCGAAGGCGTGCGCGGTGAAGGCGGGGTGTTGCGCAATAGCGAAGGCAAGCGCTTCATGTTCGACGACATCCCGGACAACTACAAGCCGCAGACGGCGTCTGATCCGGAAGAAGGCTGGCGCTACACCCAAGGTGACAAGTCGGCACGACGCCCGCCGGAACTGCTGACGCGCGATCACGTCGCGCGTTGCATCAATCGGGAAGTGAAAGCCGGCCGTGGCTCACCGCATGGCGGCGTGTTCCTCGACATCGCCTGGATCAAGGAGAAGATCAGCGACAGCGAGGGCCACATCAGGCGCAAGCTCCCGAGCATGTATCACCAGTTCAAGGAGCTGGCGGACCTCGACATCACCAAGGAGCCGATGGAAGTCGGCCCGACGACGCACTACATCATGGGCGGCATCCGGGTGAACGCGGACACGCAGGAGTCGACGATTCCCGGCTTGTTCGCGGCGGGTGAATGCGCGGCCGGGATCAACGGCGCCAATCGCCTCGGCGGCAATTCGCTGTCGGACCTGATCGTCTTCGGCAAGCGCGCCGGCGAATATGCGGCCGAGTTCGCGCGCCAGCACGCCGCGGTGAAACTCGATGACGGTGCGGTCGATCGCGCGATGAAGAAGTCGCTCGAACCGTTCGATCGCGGTGCGGCGGCTGAGAATCCCTATAAGGTGCAGCAGGATTTACAAGACACCATGCAGGCGCTGGTCGGCATCGTGCGCACTGAAAGCGAAATGCAGGAGGCGATCAACAAGATCGCGAGCTTCAATGAGCGCGCCGCGCGCGTCGGCATCGAGGGCCATCGCGAATACAACTCGGGCTGGCACACCTGTATCGACCTTAGAAACCTGCTCGATGTCAGCGAGATGATTGCCCGGTCGGCAATCGAGCGGAAGGAAAGCCGCGGCGGTCACTTCCGCGAGGATTATCCGGACAAGCAAGCCGAGTTCGGCACGTTCAACTTCTCGACGCAGCGCAACGCCGACGGCACCATGAAGGTGTCGCGCGTGCCGCTGCCGGAGATGCCCGCCGAACTGAAGCAAATCATCGAGGAGCAAAAGCAGTGAGCCAGGCAACATTCAGCATCTGGAGAAGCGAGCCTGGCGGCGGCGCCGGCGGCTTCAAGGACTACACCATCGAGATTTCCGACGGCATGGTCGTGCTCGACGCGGTGCACAAGATCCAGGCCGACCACGCGCCGGATCTGGCGTGCCGCTGGAACTGCAAGGCCGGCAAGTGCGGCTCGTGCTCGGCCGAGATCAACGGCAAGCCGCGGCTGATGTGTATGAGCCGCCTGAATTCGATCGATCTGACGCAGCCGGTGAAGGTGGAGCCGATGCGCACCTTCCCGCTGATCAAGGACCTGGTCACCGACGTGTCGTGGAACTTCCGGGTCAAGAAGGGGCTGAAGAAATTCAAGCCGCGCAAGGCCGACGCCGCCGACGGCACCTGGCGGATGGCGCAGCGCGACATCGATCGCGTGCAGGAGTTCCGCAAGTGCATCGAGTGCTTCCTGTGCCAGGACGTGTGCCACGTGCTGCGCGACCATGACAAGCACGAGGAGTTCATCGGCCCGCGCTTCTTCGTCTACTCAGCGGCGCTCGAAATGCACCCGCTCGACACCGACGATCGCGTGCCTGATCTCAGGCACAAGAACAACATCGGCTACTGCAACATCACCAAGTGCTGCACGAAGGTGTGCCCGGAGCACATCACGATCACGGACAACGCGATCATCCCGCTGAAGGAACGCGTGGTGGATCGGTATTACGATCCGATCAAGAAGCTCTTCAGGATGTTCAGCCCCAGGAACAGGGAAACATGACCAACAAGGTAAGCGACATATTGGAGAGGTGATCCGATGACACCCGTCTGGAAGAAGACGATCGCCCCGCTGCTCGCATTCGGCTTCGCATGCGCGGCTCACGCACAGGAACTCGAGACGGAGGACACTTTCCCCTCCGATCCATTCCTGCTCACCCTCGATCCCGCGCAATCTCCCGACACCATCGACGCCGATCTGCTCGACGCCAAATCCCGCCCCG
>DASVFC010000127.1:0-3713 GCA_036380235.1 Vicinamibacterales bacterium | reverse complement strand
GCTGCCGCATCGCGAACATGCGTTTATGGTTGGCGTGAGTCGGGATCACCTCGCCATAGGCGCGCTTGGCTTCCTCCGCATACCACTCGACGAAGGCGGCGGCGTACCTTACTTCGCCGCGCGATTCGGTGATGGGCTTACCCATCTCCTGGGTCATTGAGCGGGCCAGCACGTCCTCGCTCTGAAGGATGAGCTCGAACCATTTGCGCAGGATTGCCGAACGCTCGAAGGGAGTTCGGCCCTTCCAGGCCGGAAAAGCGCCGACCGATCTCTCGATTGCCGCCTTCGCGTCGGCGGGGGATGCGTCAAGCGCCTGGTCGAGAACCGCGCTCGTCGCGGGGTTGATCACATTGAAAGTAGTCATGCGTTCCTTGGTTTGTCTGCTCAGTGTATCTCCGGGGCGATGTGATAGACTCCGCGGCCTCTCCGGCCACCTCGATTCCTTGGAGGCACCTATGCACAGAGCACTTGGGTTTACGTTAGGCGCGATGGCTATTGTCGCCCTCGCCGCACCGGGTTTAAGTAGCTACGATGAACAGAATGACGCTAACCGCGGTAATCGGACGATCGCGCTCGTCGACGACTGTGACCCAGCCGACCCGGCGTGGGCACCGGTTGGCTGCTTCCAGAAGGACGGTGACGTGACGGCAGCTGAGTTCAACCAGTTCCTCCGCTCGCCGCTGTATGACAACATTCTGCCCACCGGCGTCGAACCGGGCTTGTTCCTCGTTGGTCATCCGTCGTGGCGAAACGATCCGTCGCACGTGGTGATCGAAGAGGGCAAGGAGATCAAGGTCAGGAACGTCGGCGGGCGGCCCCATACCTTCACGAAGGTCGCGGAGTTCGGCGGCGGCGTCGTCCCACCGCTAAACGTCGGGACCCAACTCGCGCAAGAATGTGCCACTGCCCTCCGCCTCGAAGCGGGTGACAGCACCAGCATTACTGCCGACGGCGAGGGAATCCAACGCTACCAGTGCTGCTTCCATCCCTGGATGCGGGCAACGGTTCGAGTGGTCTCTCACAAGGATCAGTAAGGCACTACCGCGCCGGCGTTGCGCCACGCCGGACTACTTCGTCACCCGTTGCATCAGCTCCCAGACCTGCGCGACATGCGCGCGCTCGGTGAGTTCCGCCCCGATCGAGATCCGCACCATCCACTGCCCATCGAGTAACGCCGGCGTTACGTAGGCCTCGCCTGACATATTGAGCTTCGCCGCCCACTGTAGCGTGTGCGTGTCGAGCGCTTCTGCATCGAGCCCGGTGGGTTCGTGCCGCACACACAGCGTTTGCAGCGCGACGGGCGCGAGCACTTTCCAGCCGGCGGTCCCGGCGATCTCGCCGGTCAGCCACCGCGCGTTCTCGAGGTCGCGGCGCAGGCGCGCCTGCAATTGCTCTACACCCTGCTCGCGAATCACGAACCAGAGCTTCAGTGCGCGGAAGCGGCGGCCAAGTGGCAGCCCCCAATCACGATAGTTTTTCACCCGCCCGTCGGCGGCGGTCTGCAGATAGCTCGGGTTCGTCGACATCACGCGCACGAGATGTTCCGGGTCGCGGACGAAATACAGCGTGCAATCGAACACGGCGCCAAGCCATTTGTGCGCGTTGACGATCACCGAGTCGGCGTCTTCCACGCCCTGCCAGAGATGGCGGAGCTCGGGCAGGATCATCGCCGAGCCTGCCATCGCTGCATCGACGTGGAGCCACAGGCCATGCGCTTTGGTAACACGCGCGATCGCACCAATCGGATCGAACGCCGTGCTGGTGGTGGTGCCCGTGGTCGCCACAACGGCGCAAGGGCGGCGGCCGTTGCGAATGTCATCCACGATTGCGTCGGCCAGCGCGTCGGCTCGCATCGCGTAGTCGGAATCGTGCGCTACCACGCGGACGTTTTGTTTGCCGAAGCCGGCAAGCAACGCCGCTTTCTCCACCGAGCTGTGACTCTGGGACGAGGTGTAGACAATCAGCGGTTGATCTTCGGCCTGCAGACCACCGCGCGACAGGCTGAAATGCGAGGCGCGTTCGCGAGCGCATAACAATGCCACCAGCGTGCTCGTCGACGCCGTGTCGTTGATCACGCCACTCCACGCTGAAGACAGCCCGAGCATCTGCCGCATCCAGTCGATGACGACTTCTTCGACTTCGGTTAGCGCGGGACTGGACTGCCACGCCAGGCCGATTACGCCGAGCCCGCTGCTCACGTAATCGCCGAGCACGCTCGACAGCAGCGCGTTGGATGGGAAGTAGCCAAAGAAGCGCGGATGCTGCCACGTCGTTATCCCCGGGACGACGATGTGATCGAGATCCTCGAGGATCGCGTCGAAGGATTCGGGATGCGCGGGAGGCGAAGCCGGCAGTTTTGCCTTGATGGCGCCGGGCGCGGTCTGCGCCATCACCGGGCGTGACTCGACCGACGCCCGATAATCGGCAATCCAGTCGATCAGCCGATGTCCGGCGCTGCGGAACTCCTCGGGATTCATTCCAGCCGCTCGGCGATGAGCATCATCACGCGATTGACAACCGCCTCGATCGGCATCGCCGTGGTGTCGATCATGATGGCGTCGTTCGCCTTGGCGAGCGGCGCCACCGATCGCGTCGAGTCGGACTTGTCGCGCGCTGCCAGGTCGCTCTGCACCAGCTCGAGGCTCCCCTGCCCGCCGGTGTGCGCCGGATCGGCGGCGCGGCGCCGCGCCCGCTCTTCCGGCGAGGCATCGATATAGAACTTCAGGTCCGCGTCGGGAAACACCACGGTGCCAATGTCGCGGCCTTCCATCACCACGCCGCCGCCGCTGCCGAGTCGCCGGAACTCGCGCACCAACGTCTCACGCACCCGAGGCAATCGCGCCACCGATGTTGCCGCCTTGTCGATTGCCGGCGTGCGGATATCGCGCGTCACATCGAAGCCGTCGATCGTGATGCGCCCGTCCTTCTGTTCGATAGTCGACCGTTCGGCGAGCGCTGCAATCACGTTGTCGTCGTCGAGCGGCAGGCCATCCTGCTGCGCCTTCCAGGCCACGGCGCGATACATCGCGCCGGTGTCGATGTGCGTGTAGCCCAGGCGCTCGGCCACGGTGCGCGCCAGCGTGCCTTTGCCCGCGCCCGACGGGCCGTCGATCGCGATCACCATCAGTTTCACAGTCGTTCAGTGTACCATCCCGTTCGTGCCTCTGACGCGCCGCAGCTATGCGGCGATTACACTGGTCCTCCTGCTCGTCGCCGGCTTCATTGCGCTGCCGTATCTCGATGCGCTCGGCTTCATCATTCGCGCCGCGGACATCGGCGGCGCGCCGGCCACACTGGCAGGATGGCGAACCTACACCTACTCACGCCAACCGGACATGTGGGTGCCGACGCGCACCGGCAACATCCCGGCACGGTTGTACGAACCCGAGGGCGGCGTCCGACGCACCGTGCTGCTGATGCCAGGCGTGCACCGCGACGGCATCAACGAATCGCGGCTGGTCGGCCTGGCCGAGGATCTGGCGGCCACCGGCTATCGCGTGGTCACGGTGGCGGCGCCGGATCTGCAGCGGTTCAAGATCACGCCGCAGGTGACCGACGTGATCGAAGACGCGGTCAAGTGGACGAGCGAACAGCCGCAGTTCCGCACCGACGGCAAGATCGGCGTGCTCGGTATCAGCTTTACCGGCGGCCTGTCGATTGTCGCCGCCGGTCGCGAATCCATCCGCGATCGGGGTGCGTTCGTGATGTCATTC
>DASVFC010000126.1:0-3791 GCA_036380235.1 Vicinamibacterales bacterium | reverse complement strand
TGGCTTCATGCTCCTGATCGACGGTGTACTTATCCGTCAGTTCCAGCAGCGCGATCAGTCCACCGTTGGCGTCGTACAGCCCAATTTCTTGCCCGATGGGAAGCGCCGCCGCCTGCTCGGCTCCAACGGCCAGCGTGATGGGAATCGTCCACGGCAAGCCATTCTGCAGGTACATGTCGTCGACAACACTTCGATAGTCACCTGGACCCATGAAGCCGGTCAGTGGACTCAAGGCGCCGTTACCGAGTAGCTCAACGTCTGCAAGGTTGACGGCGCTCAACGTCAGCCGCGGGAGAAAGGCCGCCCGCTCGATAGCTGCCTCGCGCAATACTCCTCGCAACGTGCGCTCGATCAACGTTCCACCATGTGGTTGAATTGCCTGGATGCGCTTGGGCACTGGGCGAACCTTTCTGCTGCTTCACCGGCACAGACACGCGCGCCGCGGTTGTCAGTCGGCGCATACGTGATGGCTCAAGCACGGGGGCCGAGCCCTTAATACGGGACCAGACTTGCTGAATCGGGTGCGGATGCTATAATAAAAACGACACACGAATCAAAGAACACGAGGTTGGCGCTTCGGTTTGAGATTGTGTTGTCAGGATGGTGAGTGCCGCAATCACTCACCATCCATTTTTTATCTGTAGAGCCTTCTAATGGTGTTTGAAGCGCCGCAATCGCTTCCAACACCAAATAGATCCCGAATCGTCGAATGCCGCAATCATTCGACACCGGAACCCGTCAGGCCTCATCAAGGCGAATTAGTTGGGGGGCATATTGTCACCTCAGCCAAACAAGGCTTTGAAACTGGATTAATAGCACGCTCGGCGTTGGTCGGCGCATACCGCCATCAATCACGAGCGGCGCAACGTACCCCTGGAGGGCCATCACGCGTCGAGAACAAACAGCGCGTGAAAACACCCAGGTACGAATTGAAGAGTGCTGCTGTGACATCGCCTTGGATGTCGGGGAGACGAACGAGTTAGGATAGGAGAAGTTCGGATACGCCAAATGTATCGCAGGCGCCCAGCTCGGAAACGAGGCAACAATGTAGTAGCTGAGAGGTGCCGCGCGATACGGTTCTATGTGTCAGCTATACGGCAAGACAGGGCCGCCTAGCATGCATTATGACACGTAGTCGTCTGAGCCCATCCTTGGCCACACCAGTGAAAGGATTCGTCGGACATGAAGCAGAGATGAGAATTTAGTGAAAGGATTAAGGAAAGATTATACATACCTAAGGCCGCATGTCAATACCGTAACACGTACGCTATAGAAGTATATTGACAGGGTAGATGGGACGAGCGCTCGCGCGAAACGTTTCGGTGGAACTAACATTAAACGGCAAATACGACGTCGATAAATCGATCGTCGCGGTGAGAACGTTGCGAACGGCGGCAGGCACCGCCCTTGCCCGGCCACGACCGTCTGTTCACTCGATTCACCAGGGGCAAGTCCGCCCTACTCTTCCAAACGCTCATTCACCGGCCTCAGATACGCACCTGATGACTAATTTCGGCCGAGAATTTTTTCACAGCGACCGCGACACAGTCTCGCGTAAAGCCATCCGGCTCGCGTGGTGCTAACCCGTAACTTTCCGCAAAGCTCCCGCGTTCATCAGGTATAACACAACCTTAGTTGAACCTTAGGATAACGAACTGACAATTAGCCGAGCACGAATCCTGAGCGTCCGGAACCGTCAATCGACGGCGCGGCCAGAGTTAAATCGTCCCTTCGCATTCATGTGAGTATAGGAACCATAGGAGTCTTACGATGAACAAGCTTTGTGTAGTCGGCACGGGATATGTCGGGCTGGTGACCGGCGTGCTGTTCGCCGACCTGGGCAACGACGTCACCTGCCTCGAGATCGACCCGCGCAAGCTGGCGCTGCTGCGCTCCGGCAAATCGCCGATCTACGAGCCCGGCCTGGAGGAGCTGCTCCGCCGCAACATCGACGCCAAGCGCATCCGCTTCACCGATGACTACGCCGAAGGCGTGCCCAGCGCCGACTTCGTCTTTATCACCGTCGGCACGCCGATGAACGAGGATGGCTCGGCCGACCTGAAGTATGTCGAGGCGGCCGCGCGCTCGATCGGCCAGCACCTGCGCCAGCATACGATCATCATCGACAAGAGCACCGTGCCCGTCGGCACCGGCGACTGGGTCACCAACCTGATCCGCGCCGAGGCCGGCGACCAGACCTTTGCCGTGGTCTCGAATCCGGAGTTCCTGCGCGAGGGCTCGGCGGTGCGCGACTTCCAGAGCCCCGACCGCATCGTGCTCGGCTCGCTCGACCGCAGCGCCGCCGAGGCCGTCGCCGAGCTGCACGCCCCGCTCGGCGCCCCGGTCCACATCACCGACCTGCGTACCGCCGAGATGATCAAGTACGCCTCCAACGCCTTTCTCGCCACCCGCATCTCGTTCATCAACGAGATCGCCTCGATCTGCGAGCAGCTCGGCGCCGACGTCAAGGAGGTCGCCCGCGGCATGGGCGCCGACAAGCGCATCGGCCCGCACTTCCTGGACGCCGGCATCGGCTACGGCGGCTCGTGCTTCCCCAAGGACGTGCTGGCGCTGCACCACATGGCGGCCTCGGCCGGCTGCCACCCACAGCTGCTGCAGGCGGTGATGGACATCAACCGCGACGCGCGCACGGCGTTCGTGCGCAAGGCCGAGAGCGTGCTGGGCGATGTCGCGGGCACGACGATCGGCGTGCTGGGGCTGGCGTTCAAGCCAAACACCGACGACATGCGCGAGGCGGCGTCGGTGGCGATCATCGCGGAGCTGCAGGGCAAGGGCGCGCAGATCCGGGCGTACGACCCGGTGGCGATGGAAGTGGCCGAGCACATGATGCCGGACGTGCTGTACTGCGCGACGGCGTACGACGTGGCGAAGGGCGCCGACGCGCTGCTGATCGTGACCGAGTGGAACGAGTTCAAGCAGCTGGACTTCGAGAAGCTCAAGCGGCTGATGAAGCGCCCGATCGTGCTCGATGGCCGCAACCTCTACGAGGCGGCGGATGTCGAGGCGCGCGGCTTCACCTACCGCGGCGTCGGCCGCGGCGTGCCGCGTAGCGGCCCGGCTGGCGACGGCAAGGTCGCCAGCGCGGATCTGGTCGAGGCGTAGCTTGCAGCGCGGGCCGGCTCGTCGCCGGCCCGCGCGCATGATCCGTATGCTGTACACCGGCGTCGACATCATCGAGATCGAGCGGATCGAGCGCGCGCTGGGACGCTGGGGCGCGCGCTTCAGCGCCCGTGTCTTCACGCCCGCTGAGCGCGCCGAAAGCGGTGACCGGCTGCGGTCCCTGGCAGCGCGCTGGGCCGCCAAAGAGGCCGCCGCCAAGGCGCTGGGCATCGGCATCGCCGGCATTGGCGCAAGCACCACGGTTGGCGTCACGGTCGCCGCGCGCTGGCATGAGCTGGAGGTGCGGCGACCGCCCGCCGAGCGCCCCCGCCTGCTGCTGCATGGCGCTGCCGCGGAGCGCGCCGCCGCCCTGGGCTGGACCAGCGTGGCCCTCTCGATCACGCACGGCCGCGACTACGCCGTGGCATTTGTGGTCGCGCAGGCCGAGCCCGCGCCGCTCGCCGCGCAGTCCGCGGCGCTGCTCGGGGACGTGGACTGACACCAGACCGGCCGTGACGAACCCACCGGCAGCGCCTCCGTCAAAAGACGGAGGCGCTGTTCGTCCCACGGCCGAGGCGCCTATCCGCCGCGCGCAGTACACTGGCAGTACCACTCCGACGCGCGAGGAGGTTGACGGTGAGCAGGTCCCTTCCCGGAAGATCAATCAGCCA
>DASVFC010000125.1:0-6246 GCA_036380235.1 Vicinamibacterales bacterium | reverse complement strand
GGCGCGTCTTCCACCGCAACGGCGCGCAGATCGTTTTCGAGCAGCGCCTTGTGTCCCGGGAACAACGAACAGATGTGGCCATCCTCGCCGGCGCCGAGAATAGCGAGATCCAAAGCCCGCGCGTTGAGTTCGGCTGCCAGGACGGCGTCGTATTTCAGCGCTGCCTCATCGAGTGGCAATTCGGTGGGCATCCGCAGCGCCCGCGGCGCGCGGGCCCCGAGCGGCGCCAGCAGCATTCGCTCGGCCAGACCGTAATTCGACTCGGGATCGTCCGGGTCCACGGCCCGCTCGTCGGCCCAGAACAGGGTGATCTTCGACCAGTCCGTTTGCGCGTCGCGAAGGGCAGGAAGGAAGATCAGCGCCGTATTCCCCCCCGACAACGCGCACGACCGCCCATCGCGCGCCCATTCCTCAAATGATTGCGTGAGTAAGCCCTTGAGCTCAGCTACAGGCGCGTGAACAAGCTCCATCGTCCTGAACTAGCATGGATCGAGAATGTCACCAAAAACGCAAACTCGAACTTAAACTTTGAACTTAAAACTCTGAACTTAGAACTTCCAACTCAACTTTCAACTCAACTTTAAACTTTAAACTTTAAACTTCTAACTACAAGCAGACCCCATCCCATGCCTCCCCGATACGCCTACTGGACCATCCTCGTCGACGAGCAACCGACCGCGTTCCGCGCCGGGTCGCAAGAGGATCTGCAGCCAACTTTCAAGCGGTTGAAGGAAAAGCACGCGTCAGCCCGTATGGTGTGGTTTCAGAACGGCAAGGTGTGGAATTCGCGTCTCGACGCGCAGGAAGCGATGCGGGCGCGCGGTGAGATGGGCCGGCGCGGGGATGTGCGCCAGATCGGCGGTGGCTTTCGCGACCGTGAGCGGTCCGGAGATCGTCAACCGCGAGAACAGCGCGATGCGGCGGGCAAACTCGATTGGAAACCCAAGGATCCATCAGCAGCCTCGAGTCCCCGGCCGCAAGCCTCGCGGCCACGGGGCGCAAACCGCGACGGCGCGCGCGAGCGTCCCGAGTGGAATCCGAAAGATACCCGCCGCTCGAGCGCGGCTCACGTGAAGGGCACGTTCGCGCCGCACCCACGTGGCGATCGGCGGCCGCCGAAGCCCGGCCCGGGCAAACTCGAGTGGAAGCCGAAAGGAACGTTCGACTCCGAAGGCCGAGCCCCGCGCACCAAGCCGTATGTCCCAAACGCGAAACCCAAATCCCCAGGCGCGAGACCGCAGGCTTCAGGGTTCAAGCCCCAGGCCCGCGCGCGGCAGGGTGACGATCAACGTCGCGACAAGACCTGGCGGCCAGGCGGCGAGCATCGTGATCCGCGTCAGAAATACAAAGACGCGAAAAAGGCCAAGTGGACGCGGTTCAAGCAGAACATTCGCAAGCGCTGGGAGACGAAGCAGGACGGCCCCAAGAAGAGGCGCGACGAAGAGTGATCTCGCACGTGGTGTTGTTCCGGCCAAAAGCGACGTTGTCGAGTGATGATCGCCGGGCGTTGATTGCGGCACTCGAGCGTGCTGTTTCCGGCATCGCGACGATCAGGCGCACGACGATCGGCAAGCGCGTGCTGCTCAATCGCCCTGGCTACGAAACACAACTGGCCGAGCACTATGAGTACTCGGCCATCCTGGAGTTCGAGAGCGAAGCGGACTTGCGCGCCTACCTGGATCATCCCGCGCACGTCGATCTCGGACGCCTGCTGTTTACCGCCGCTGACGCGGTGCTCGCCTACGACTTCGAGCAGACCGGCATCACGTCTCTATAGAGCGCAGCAGCACGTCGGCAATTCGCTCTGCGGCGTGGCCATCCCAGTTGGATGGCATTGCCGCGGGTCGTCTCGTTTCCCGAGCGGCGGCCGCCACCGCATCCGCAATGCGACTCGCGTCGCGGCCGAGCAGGGTGTTGACGCCCGCGGCAATGGTGTCTGTCCATTCTGTGGTCGATCGCAGAGTCAGGCACGGGACACCAAGATGCGCGGCCTCGACCTGGACGCCGCCGGAGTCCGTGAGGATCACGCGGGCGTTCTGCTGCAGGCCGATGAATTCAAGATAGCCGGCGGGCTCGGTCAAATGTAGACGCGGCTCGCTGATCCGACGCAACCGCGAGCGCGTCCGAGGGTGAACAGGGAACACGACATGGCAGGTCTCCCTCGCCACTCGCACCAACTCCGTCATCACTTCATCCATGAACCGATCGTCGTCGACGTTGCCGGCGCGGTGCAATGTGACGAGCCCGTATGGTTCTCCACTCCGGACTCCCGCGTTCTGAAGGAACACCGAGGCGTCAGCGGCCGGCAGGCACATCGTCAACGTGTCGATCATCACGTTGCCGACGTTGTGAATCGTTTCTGCGGAATGGCCCTCGTTGATGAGGTTCGTGACGGCTCCCACCGATGGTGCCAGTAGATGCGTGGACACGCGATCGGCGACGAGGCGGTTGATTTCTTCCGGCATCGAGCGATCGAAGGATCGCACCCCCGCTTCGATGTGAGCGATTGGGACGCCGGCCTTGGCGCCGACAAGCGCAGCGGCGAGTGTGGAATTGACATCGCCGTAGAGCACCAGCACCGACCGCCGCTGCTTCGCGATGAGGGGTTCGAGCGCCGTCATCACGGCGGCAGTCTGAACGGCATGGGAGCCGGAGCCGACCGATAGGTTAATGTCTGCCGCCGGCAACCCGAGCTGCCTGAACATCACCGACGACATCAGCTCGTCGTAATGCTGGCCGGTGTGGATCAGGAGCTGTTTCGCACCGCGCTGCTTGAACGCGGCGATCACCGGTGCGGCCTTCATGAAGTTTGGCCGCGCGCCGACGACGTGGATGAACACGGGGTTACTCAGTTCTGACCCCGAGGACCCGCTTGATTGCGCGCATGGTGCTCGGCTGACTGCGGATGTCGTCGAGCTGCTCGAGGATCGAGACCGCCTCGTTGATGGTGGACACGGCGCGCACGCCGAGGCGCTTCGCACCCGCCGGCACCTGGCTCAGGTCGCCGTGCCACACCAGCAACACTTTCGCCTTTGATTCAACGGCGATGTCGAGACAGTTCTCAGGCCGGTCGTCGACGAACGCATCGAGCGCCAAGGCGTCAGCGATCTTGCCGCGCGAGCGGTGCACGACATACACACTGGGGTACTGAAAGCCGTGCGCTTCGAGCCATTGCTGCGACTGCAGCTGCACCAGGTCGCCTTTGGTGGACGGCCGGGTAGTGAGAAAGATGACTTCCCAGCGCCTTTCGCGAGCTGTCTTTGCAATACGGGCGATGATGCCAGGCTCGAGCTCGGGCAGGCTGTTCCAGAAGTTCTCGATTTGC
The DNA here is from genome assembly GCA_036380235.1 of Vicinamibacterales bacterium. Taxonomy (GTDB): domain Bacteria; phylum Acidobacteriota; class Vicinamibacteria; order Vicinamibacterales; family UBA2999; genus 12-FULL-67-14b. The sequence continues at coordinate 2,921 of DASVFC010000125.1, read as the reverse complement.
TTGACGTGATCCCAGAGTTGTTTCTGCTGTCGGGCGGTGAGGTGCAATTCCTGGATGGAGAGTGACGCGGTTTCGTCTTCGGCGCGTGGCGCCGCCGAGAGTTCTTTGCCGGCTTCTTGCGGTTTCGATGCCTCTACCGGCGCGCGCATCACCGCGTCGCCAAAAAGCTTGATCGCCTCGCGCCGCAGCGCGAAGTACATGTCGGCAACCGTGCCGTCGAGATCAAAGCCGACGCGTAAAGGCATTGAGCGTTATCGTAAGCCCGCTGAAGCGGCGACGCCCCGGAGCTCGGCGCGGTGCTCGAGGAACCATTGATAGGTCGATTCGATACCCTCGCCCAGTGCGATACGGTGGCGCCAGCCGAGCCTATGGAGCCGAGAGACGTCGAGCAGCTTGCGGGGAGTTCCGTCTGGTTTGGCCGCGTCCCAGTCAATCCTCGCGGTGGGATGCACGATGCGGCGAACCATCTCGGCAAGCTCGCGGATTGAGACGTCCTCCCCGGTGCCGACGTTGACGTGCGACGACTCGTCGTAGTTCTGCATCAGGAAGACGCACGCGTCCGCGAGGTCGTCCACATGGAGGAACTCACGCCGCGGCGATCCAGTGCCCCACAGCGTCACCTCATCGCGGCCGTCTTCCTTCGCATCGTGGAACTTGCGGATCATCGCCGGCAGCACGTGTGAACTGGTCAGGTCGAAGTTGTCGTTCGGCCCGTACAGGTTGGTCGGCATCGCGGAAATGAAATCGCTGCCGTACTGCTTGCGGTAGGCCTGGCACAACTTGATGCCGGCAATCTTCGCAATCGCGTACGCCTCGTTGGTCGGCTCGAGCGGACCGTTGAGCAGCTCCTCTTCTTTCATCGGCTGAGTGGCAAGCCGCGGGTAGATACACGAGCTGCCAAGGTAGAGCAACTTCTTGACGCCAAAGAGGTGCGACGAATGCACCACCGTGGCATGGATCATCATGTTGTCGTAGATGAACTCCGCCGGGCGGGTCGAATTCGCGAGAATGCCGCCAACCGTTCCGGCGACCAGATACACGAACTCGGGCCGGTTGGCGCGGAACCAATAGTTCACGGCGGCTTGATCGCGGAGATCGAGTTGGTCGCGAGTAGCCGTCAACACCTCGTCAAAGCCGAGCTGCGCGAGCCGTCGCACGATAGCCGAGCCCACGAGACCGCGGTGGCCGGCAACGAAAATGCGGGAGTTGTTCGAGACTTTCTGCAATTCCTTAGCCCTTCATTTTAGCTGGTTATCGGCGGCAGCCGGGGCATCACGCAGCGTGAGCCGTTTTCTGCGTTCACTGCGCATTACAGGACAGGAAGGTCATATGCGCAGGATTTCATGGTCTCTCGTTCTATTGATGCTGGCTCCGAGTCTGGCCATGTCTCAGACAACCGACCCCGCGAAGTGGGACGTGAACGCGTCGGCCGGATTGTTCCAGGGCCGTCCAACCGACGACACGCGCGGGTGGGACGACTGGTATTCCGAAGGCCGCTACGCCGCCTCGCTCGGTTATTACTGGACCAATCACCTCAAGACCGAGCTCGAGTTCTCCACCACCGGCGAGGGACGAAGGTTCACCCAGCACTTTGTCGCTGTCCCCGGCGTTGCCGTGAATTACCCGATCGGCGTCGAGGAGTTCTACAAACTGCGACAGACATCTGCGCGCGTGGTGTGGCAGTTCAACGACAACGTCTGGGTTCATCCATATGTGAACGCCGGCGTGGTTTACGACGCGGAGCACAGTCGGCAATGGTCGCCCGCTGAGTTCTATTACCCGCCGGGTGATCCGCGCACCGTGACGCGCGTGCCGATCAATCACGATCTCAACGGCGACAGGGGCACCGACCACCGCGCCGGATTCACCGCCGGCGGCGGCGCGAAGTTCTACTTCTCGCCGAAGGCGTACATCAATGCCGGCATGCAGATCACGCGGGCGAAGCCATCGACCACGTTCAGCGTGTTAACCGGTATTGGAGTGGAATTCTGAGTGGCAATCTCCAAACTCCAATCTCCAATCTGCAATCTGCAATCTGCAATCTGCAAGGGGGTTCGATATGCGTGTAATAGCGGCCATTCTTATCTTGTCGACCTTCAGTCTCGGCATCTCGACTGCGAATGCGCAAGAAATGGAAGCGACAGCCTGGAGACATGTTGCCGAATCAATCCCGCTGGGATCGAAGGTCAAGGTTCAGACCGTTGAAGGCAGACGGCTCAAGGGGACGCTGATGCGCGTCGACGGCAGCTCGGTCATGCTGAAGCGGAACACTCGAATGCCAGAGCCGGCGCTGACGGTGGCATTCACAGACATCGCCAAACTGGAACGCGACGAACCGGGCGGCGGCATGCACATCGCCAAGGCGGTCGGCGTCGGTCTCGCCGCCGGGGCCGGGGTCTTCTTTTCGCTGGTGTTGATTGCGTTACAGCTGGACTGACGCCCGAGCGCGTTAGGCGAAGTCTTGGGAAGTGAGGTGCGTATCGGCGGGAATGTCGCGTGTTGCTTTCCTGCCGAGGATCGCTTCGAAACGCTCGGCCAGGATTTCGCCGGTACCCGGGCGTTTCACCCAGAGGTTCTGCATCGTGAACAACTCGCCCGCCTTTACCGGCGCAATCGTCACGACGGTGGCAAAAGCAAAATCGATCGTGACCTGCTCTTCCTTTGCCGGCCCTTTCGTTCCGCCAAGCTCGGTGTGCAGCGTGCGTGCCTGCTGGATCAGCTCGCGGCACGCCCGCTCGTCCATCGAGCACACGATGTCCGGACCGACGCGATCCATGCGATCGGTGAAGTGCCGCTCCAGGATCGACGCGCCGAGCGCCACGGCGCCAAGGCAGGCAACGTTGTCGGTGGTGTGATCCGATAAACCAATCACCGCGTTTGGGAACGCTTGCCCGAGCTCCACCATCGCCCCGAGCCGACCC